>NZNW01000144.1 GCA_002695065.1 Salinicola sp.
GACCTTCGCGCCTATCAGGACACTGATCCGCGCACCGGCGAACCCGAAACCCGCTATCCAGGGATCGATCGCGGCTGGGCCTATAATGTCGGCGAGGAATGGCTGAAAGGCGTGGTGCCGCCGGAGCTGCACAAGCCGCTTGAACCTTACGGCAACGAGATGAAGTCGGCGGCGGACCTGCCTCCTCTTCCTGAACCGGTCAAAGCGCGCGCCGCCGATCTGATGGCGACCGGGCTTGAGCCTCAAACCTATGTCGAAGCCTTTTTGAAGGCCTTTCAAATCGATGATGAGGGCGGCTATTTTCGCGACAGGAGCGGCGGCATCATCACGATCGGCCGAACGATGTTCGAGCAGCGTAACGCCCAGGGCGAAGTGCTCGGCCTGAAGGCCGACAAGCGCGGTCGGGGCGCCTACACGCTCCTCCTTGCCGACGCCATCAAGGAACCGGACGAAATTTGGGCGGACTGGGCGGCCGTCAAGAGCGGCATCGTGCTGCGCCGGGCTTACCTGAAACGGGTCATTCTGCCGGACGGCCGGTCTCTTCTGGCCCGCTTCGAATGGACATCGAAAGGCTGGACGGCCGTCACCGGTTTCGACACGACCGAAGCCTATCTCTCGCAATTCAGGAAGGGCGCGCTGCTCTACAGGCGCAAATAAAACGCGCCGTTTCGGGCGGCGCGTTCGGTATCCGGTCTACGGAGGACTCCCGAAAGCCTCGACCGGACACCCACAATATAAGGCAGGAGGCCTTGGTTCGCAAATGGCTGCAGCAACCCTGAGGATCCGCGACGAGACAATCGATGCCGGACTGACGCGGCTTTACGAAGCCGCCGACACGATCACGCCGGCGCTGAAGAATATCGGCGAGCACGAGGCGTCCGCCACGCGCCGGCGCTTCGTCGATGAGGAAGACCCGCAAGGCCGAGCATGGAAGCCGCTCAATCCGCTTTACCGGAAGACCAAGAAGGGCTCGGGCATCCTCAAGGGTGAAAGCCGGTCGCTGTCGCAGATCATCTGGCAACTGGTCGATGACACCTCGGTCGAGGTCGGTTCGAACGAAATCTATGCCCGGATCCACAATGAGGGCGGCGTGATCAAGGCGAAGGATGCGCCGGCGCTGGTGTTCTCGATGGGCGGCAAAACGATCAAGGTGAAATCGGTCACCATTCCGAAGCGCCAGTTTCTGGGTCTCTCCGAAAAGGACCGAGCCGATATTCTCGACATCATCGAGCGCCATTTCGCGCCGTTTGCGAGCGCCGACTGAAAACCCTCATATTTGCCTCAGGACGCGCGAGCCCGCCCCTGCCCGCTTCGTCATCCGTAAAAATTGCCGATGCGCGCCCAGCGGCTTTGAAAGTACTTCGAATTTGATCCGGCAGATGATTGTCACAAGCGATTTGCCGGTTTAAGACTGAAAGCGGCCCGTGAGCCCAAATCGGGGCTCTCTCGCAAGGCGCTTGTGAATGTTTCGCGCCGACCGCCGCTGGCATTGTCGGTGGCATGAAAACATTCGAAATCTTCCGCACCGGCACCCATACCACATCGAAGGGCGAAACGCTCTCTTTCGGTGACGCCGATCTTGGCGCGATCGCTTCGGGCTATGATCCGGATGCCCATCTCGCCCCGATCGTGGTCGGCCATCCGAAGCAGGACGCACCCGCCTATGGCTGGATCAGAAGTCTGAAGGTCGAGGGCGACCGGCTGGTGGCCGAACCCGATCAGCTCAACCCCGATTTCGCCGAACTCGTGCGCGCCGGCGCATTCAAGAAGGTTTCGGCCGCGTTCTATGCGCCGGCAAGCGCGGGCAATCCAACGCCCGGCCGCTATCACCTGCGCCATGTCGGCTTCCTCGGCGCGCAGCCGCCTTCCGTCAAAGGTCTGAAGCCGGTCGAGTTCGACGATGGCGATGCGGTGGTGATCGAGTTCTCCGACAGCGACCTCGTGTTTCGCAATGCCTGGGCGCTCGAAAGCCTTTCCAAGCTGTTTCGCGGCCTGCGCGACTATTTCATCGAAACCACCGACGCCGAGACGGCCGAGAGGTTTTTGCCCGATTGGGAGATCGACGATCTCGCGCGGGCGGCGGCCGACATGCGCGCCGAGGGCCGCGCCCAGGAGACCCGGCCCGCCTTTTCCGAGACCACAACCGAGGACGACACCATGGACAAGACTGCCGAGGAGCGGCAGGCCGCGCTCGATGCGCGCGAGGCCGAGCTCAACAATCGCGAGACCGCCTTTGCGGAGAACGAGCGCAAGCGCCGCGCCGATGACGATGCGGCCTTTGTGAGCGGGATCGTGAAGGACGGCCGGTTGCCGGTCGGCCTGCAGGCGACCGCGACCGCGCTTTTCTCCGAGCTCGGCGACGACGATCTGACGTTTGCCGAAGGAGACGAGACGGTCGAGACCTCGCCGCGCGCGGCCTTCCGCGACCTNCTCGCCAAACTNCCCAAGCCGCTGATGACCGGCGANNNNGCCACCGGCGACGGCCCGGACTTCTCCGACCCGGTCTATGTCGCNAGCGCCATCGAAACNGAAATCGCCAAGGCGGCCGAAAAGGGCGAGNCCCTTTCGCCGGNCGCCGCCGCCATGCGTCTGACGGCGCGCAACTGAGGATTTTTTCATGACCCGTATCGTCAAGACCTTCGTCGCGGCCGGCGCGATCGGCCACCGCCGCATGGTCAAGTTCACCGCCAATGATGGCGAGGTGGCGCTCGCAACGAGCCCGACCGATCCGATCGCCGGCGTCGTTGACTTTCCCTCGGGCGCTACTGCCGGTCAGCGCATCGATGTCGTGCTGTTCGGTCCCGCTGAGGTGGTCTGCGGCGGCGATATCAATCCCGGCGACCCGATCACAGCCGATGCCAATGGCGCGGCCGTTGCCGCCGCACCGGCCGAAGGCGTGAATGCCGAAACTGCCGGCTATCTCCTCCAGGGCGCGGAAAGCGGAGACTTCGCCCGCGCCATCGTTCAACGCGGCACGCTGACTGGCGTCGCGGCCTAACCCAAACCTTTCCAGGAGCATTCAATGTCCGGTCAGCCCTTTCCCGTCGATCCCGTCCTTGTCGGCATCGTCCAGGCTTACAAGAATGGCGCGCTCATCGCCGATCAGGTTCTTCCGCGCCTCAGCCCGCTCTTGCCGCGCGAGCAGTTCAAGTGGTGGTTCTTCGACTTCGGTCAGTTCATTACGCTGCACGACACCAAGGTCGGCCGCAAATCCTCGCCGAATGAAGTCGAGTTCGAGGCGGAGGAGAAGGAAGACCGCACCGAGGATTATGGCCTCGATGACGTCGTGCCGATCGCCGACAGCGCCAACGCGCCGGCGGGCTATGATCCGCGCGCCTTTGCCGCCCAACGCCTGATCGATCTCGTTCTGCTCGACCGCGAGGTCCGCGTCGCAACCCGCGTCTTCGATCCCAATCTCTACGGCGACGACAACAAGGAGACGCTTGCCGGCGCCGACAAATGGACGAGCCCGGACTCCAAGCCGATCATTGCCTTTGCCGAAGCGGCCGACAGCATGGTCATGCGGCCGAACAATGCGGTGATGGGGCGCGGCTCCTGGACGGCGCTGCGCACAAATCAGAGCGTTTTACGGGCGCTGACCCCCTCGGGCGCCGCCGACGGTTACGCCAACAAGCGCGCGGTCGCCGATCTGCTTGAACTCGACGACATCATCATCGGCGAAGGCTGGGTCAATATCGCCAAGCCCGGCCAGCAGGTCCAGCGCCGGCGCTGCTGGGGCAATCACTGCACGCTGTTCCACAAGGCAGGCCTTGCCGACAGCGTTTCGGCGACGCCGACCTTCGGCTGGACGGCGCAGTTCGGCACCCGCGTTTCCGGCTCGATCCCCGAACCGAAGATCGGCCTGCGTGGCTCCGATCGCGTCCGTTCCGGCGAGAGCGTCAAGGAAGTCATCTCCGCGCCGGACCTTGGCTACTTCTTCGAAAACGTCGCCTGAGGCCAGCCCCGCACGCCCGGCGCAGACCGCCGGGCGACACCAATCCGAACGATCAGGAGACCATGATGGCAGGACGGAAAAAGGCAGAGAAGCCTGAGGACGACGCACCGGCGGCAGACAATGCCGCTACGGCAACGAGCAACGACGCCGGCAATGATGCGGGTGATGGTTCCGCCGCACCGGAAAATGTCGGGAGCGAAGGCTCGAAGATGGACACGGCAACGCCCGCCGTTGCGCAGGCGTCTGTAACGGACGGTGATGAGAAGGCGACCGAGAAGCCGGAAGAAACAACGCTGCCTACGGACAAGCCCGGCACAGGTTTGAGCGACTCCCAGGCAAACGCGATCCTCGAAACCGTGCTGGGCACCTCGTCCAGGCCGAACCTGCGCCGCTTCGTGGTGCTGAAGCCGGTGCGCTTCAACGGCAAGCGCATCCCGCGCGCCGGCCGGGTGACGGTCGCCCGCGCCGAGCATGACGAGCTCGCAAGCCTCGGCGCGGTTTCGCCGGTCTGGGATCACGGCATTCCGGTCGAAACGGCGTGAGCATGGACTACGCCACCCTCGACGATCTGATCGAACGCGCCGGCCAGGACGAAATCCTGATGGTCGCCGATCGCGACGGCGATGGCGCCGCCGATCCGGACGTTGTCGCCAAGGCGCTCGCCGACGCGGCAAGCGCGATCAACGGCTATCTCGCCGTGCGCTACCGCCTGCCGCTTCCGGTGGTGCCCTCGCAGGTCAATGGCTGGGCGGTTTCGATCGCCCGCTATCACCTACACCGCGACGGCGCGCCCGATCATGTGGTGCGCGACTGGAAGGCGGCGAACGCGGATCTCGAAAAGGTCTCGTCCGGCCGGATCAGATTGCCGCTTCCAGACGGCGACGATCCGTCGTCCTCGACGTCCGGCGATGTCGGCGTCACGGGTCCGGAGCCTGTGTTTTCGAAGGATCGGCTGGAGGGCTGGCTGTGATCGCGGAGATTGTTGCCCGGCTGAAGGATGCGGCGCCCGATCTCGCCGACGTCTTGCCGGCAGAAGACATTGAACGCCTGACGAAGGCGACGGCGCCGAAGAGCGGCACGGCCTTTGTCCTGCCCTATCGCGAGCGCGCCGAGCCGAACCAGCGCGCCACCGGCGGGCATTTGCAGATGGTGGCGGTCCAGTTCCTGGTCGCGTTTGTCATCCGCCAATACGACGCGCGCGGCGGCAAGCGGGCGCTTGCTTTCGACGATTTCCGCTCCGCGATCGAGCGGGCGCTTGCCGGCTGGACGCCGCCCTCGGCCGAGGAGCCGCTGGAGCTGGTCGGCGGGCAGGCAACGGCCCTTGGCAATGGCGCGAGCATCTATGTCCAAACCTGGCAGACAAGCCGGTTTCTTGAAGGGAGCGACAAGTGAAACGACCGACCAAAGGCGGATGCTACGTCCGCGATCCGAAGACCGGAAAGCTGACGCCGGCGGCAAAGCCGGAACCGAAGACCGAACCGGAAACCCGCTCTGAGGCTTCGGCCGAGACGACGAAGAACAAAGGAGCCTGACAATGGCCGTTCGCCGCTACAAGAAAATGGCCGCCCTGGTGAAAATCGAGGAGGATTATGCCAGCGACGCCGCCCCGGCGGCCGCCAATGCGATGATCTTTTCCAATGTCACCTTCACGCCGCTTGAAGGCCAGGAGGTGAGCCGCGACCTGATCCTGCCTTACCTCGGCAATCAGGGCATGATCATCACCGGGCAATACGCAACGCTGCAGTTCGACATCGAGATCGCTGGCTCGGGCGCCGCGGGCACCGCCCCGAAATATGACGCGATCCTGCGCGCCTGCGGCCTTGCCCAGACCGTGACGGCGGGCGCCTCGGTCGAATACGAGATCATCGAGGACGAGGAAGAGTCGGCCTCGATCTACTTCATCTCCGACAAGGTCCAGCATGTCATGCTCGGTTCGCGCGGCACGGTGCGGCTGAACTTCACGCCGTCGCAGATCCCGCATTACACCGTCACCATGACCGGGCTGATCGGCACGATCTCGGATATCGGCGCCATGCCGGCGGTTTCCCAGGTCGGCTGGGAGACGCCGCTTGCCGTTTCCAAGGCAAACACCACGATGACGCTTCACGGCTGGTCATCGGTCGCCGAAAGCCTCGCGCTCGATCTCGGCAACACGGTCACGCCGCGCTTCCTGATCGGCGACGAGCTGGTGGCGATCTCGGACCGCTCGGTGACCGGCACGGCCGTGGTCGAAGCCAAGAGCCTTGCCGAGATCGACTGGTTTGCGGCCGCCACGAACCGCACGCGCGGCACGCTTTCCCTCATCCACGGCAAAACCGCCGGCAATATCGTCGAGATCGCCGCCCCGGCGGTTGAGATCGGCAAGCCGACGCAAGGCCAGACCAACAATATCGTCAACTACTCGCTGCCGCTTGGCCTCTGCCCGGTCGCCGGTCTCGACGAGCTCACAATCACTATCCGCTGAAGCCGCTTCAAGCGCCCTTCAAAGACCCTTTGAAGCCCTTTCGAAAACGAGGAAGCATCATGAAATTCATCCTCAACGATACCAATCGCTATTGGTGGCCGGTCAAGGTGCGCATGCCCGACACCGACAATCCCGGCAAGTTCGTCACCTATGAGCTCGAAATCCTGTTCGAGCCGGAAAGCCAGGACAGGGCTATCGCCCGGCTTGAGGCGGCCGCCAAGCTGACGACGCCGCGCGAGCGCGTGGAGCATGAGCGCAAGCAGCTCTTTGAGGTCTGCAAGGACTGGCGCGGCGTCGAGGATGATGACGAACACGCGCTGACCTTCAACGAGCAGAGTTTCGGTCGCGCGCTCAATCAGAGCTGGTTCAGGCAAGCCGTTTACAGCGCCTACGCCGACAGCCTGAACGGCGAGGAAGCGCGCCTGGGAAACTGAAACGCGCGGCCCGCGCCTGGGCATTGGCGCGGGTCGGCAAGACAGAAGCGCGCGCGCCGGTCACGGTCGATGACGAGACAGCGGCGGATTTTCAGAAAATGGGCGTGACGGTCGAGGTCGCGCCGGATGCATTTGAGGCCGAGGCAATCGAGATCATGGCGGACAATCGCGACAGCATGCTGGGCTTTCTGGCCGTCGAGACGCAATGGCGGGGCGCTACGACCATGGCCGGCATGATCTGGCTCGGGCTTGATTACAGCGCCGTCGACGTCGCCATGCGCCGGCAGGCCATGCCCGACGCGGTGTTCGCCGATCTTCAGACGATGGAAGCCGAAGCGCTCGGCATCTTGAACGGAGACGCATGATGGCCCAGCCCATGAAAGCCTCCATCCTGCTCGCCGTCGACAATTCGAATGCCCGGCGCGGCCTCAAAGAGACGCAGAGCGATTTTGATGCGACGGGTGCCGCGGCGCGATCCGCCGAACCGCATGTCCAGCGCCTTGTCGAGGCGACCACTGGCCTCAGCCGCGCTCAAAGTTCAAACAGCAATCGCGGTGAGGACATTGCTGCCTATGGCGCTCAACTCGACGCGCTTCAGGCGAAACTCGATCCACTCTTTGCCGCCCAGCAACGCTATCAGCAGGCGGTTGAGAAAATCGATCAGGCGCAAAGCGTCGGCGCTATTTCAGCCAGCCAGGCTATCGATATCAAATTGCAGGAGCGCAACGCATTCAACGCGGTGACGGCGGCGGCGGAGAGAACGGCCCTGGCAAAGAAGAAGGCCGCCGAAGCGATTGTCGGCCGCGCCACAATCGCGCCTGATCGCGGCGCCGACATCGCCGCCTATGGCGTCGAACTCGACAGGCTGCGCGCCAGATACAATCCGCTGTTTGCCGTCACCCAACGCTATCGTCAGGAGGTTTCGGAGATCCGCGAGGCGCAGAGGCTCGGGGCGATTTCCACGGACGAAATGACGGCGGCGATTAGCCGCCAACGTCAGGCGACCCTTGCCGCGATCGACAGCATCAAAGGGCGCGCGGCGGCGGGCGGTCTTTCGGGCGGAAATGACAATTCCTCCCGCTTCCGCCGGCAGAACCTCACCTATCAGCTCTTCGATATTGGCCAGACCGCCGCCATGGGCATGAACCCGGCGATGATCTTTGCCCAGCAGGGACCGCAGATCGTCCAGCTCTATGCCGGTCAGGGGGGCGTCAACATGGCGCTGAAGGATTTCGGGTCGATCCTTGGCGGGCTGACGCGATTGATCAATCCGGTGACGCTCGGCATTGGCGGGCTGACCGCCGCGACGGCGCTCGGGCTTGCGGCCTATAGCTCCTATCTGTCATCGACCAAGGCTGTCGAAACAGTGGCAAGCGGTCTTGGCCGAACGGTGGCCGGCACGGGCGCGGAGATGGAGGCCTCGGCCGAAGCCGGCGCCGCGGCAGCCGGCATATCGGTCGCCTCGGCGCGGGCGATGCAGACCGCGTTCCTGCGCACAGGCCGGATCGGATCTGAGAATTTCGAGAAGCTGATCGGGCTTTCCGATGACTTTGCCGCGACCATGGGCATGTCGGCGGCCGATGCCGGCGACGCGCTCGCGGATCTGTTTGCCGATCCCGCCAAGGCCGCCGACGCCTTGTCCCGGCAGTATAACCTGATCGATGCCGCGACGGCCCGGCAGGTGCGCAACCTTGCCGACCAGAACCGTCTGATCGAAGCCCAGGCGCTGATCCTCGACCAATTGCCTGGGAAACTCGCCGACGCGAACGAGGCCTCGACGCGTCTCGGCCGGGCATGGAAGGCGATGCGGGAAGATGCCGCCAATCTTTTCGGCGCGGTCGGCGCGGGCGTCAATTATGTGATCGATGGCCCTTCGGACGAAAAAAAGCTGGAGCGCCTGCGCGAGCAGCAAGCCGAGCTTTATGAGCGTATCAACCGGCCCGATGACGGGCTTCTGGCCGGGGCTGTGCGCGGCCAGATGTATCGGGACGTCGCGGAGATCGAGCTACAGATCGGCGTTCTCACGTCGCGTTTGAATGCGGCGGACACGAAACGCACCGAAGCCGAGGCGCGCCAGCGGGTAACCGCCGCCTCGACGATCGCGGACGCCTCGCCTGCGCTTTCGACGATCAATCAGGTAGAAGCCTATCGGAACCAGATCGCCGCCCTGCAGAGCGGTATCGGCAGTCTGACGCCTTCCGACATCGATTCCGGCGAAGGCGACCGGCTCAACAAGGCGCTTGAGGCCAAGGAGCGCGCGCTCGACGGCCTCCTGACGAAACAACAGCGCCTCAATGAACTCGACCGGCTGGATATCCAGATCGCCAACGAGCGCAACCCGGTTCTCAGCGCCGAGCTTGAGGCGCGGCGCAAGCGGCTGGAACTGCAGGCGCAGGAAATCAGCCAGACGGAAACCGACGCCGAAGTCCGCCGGGCCTATACCCGCGTGATCGAGAGCACGCTCGCCGGCGGGCAAGCCCAGATCGACCAGATCAACACCGAGACCGAGATCCGCGCCGGTCTCAATGCCAAGGTCGCGGCCGGCGCGCTGTCGGCGGCGGAGGCCAATCGCATCCTGCAGGAGGAATTGCAGCTCCGCCCGCTGATCGCTGCGGCGGCTGAAGCCGAGGGCGAGGAAAAGCAAAGGCTCGAAGCGATCGTCGACGGGCTGAAAGAGGCTTATGCCGCCGCTTCCGCTGAAGCACGCAAGGCCGCTCACGACCAGGCGCTGCTTTCCGGCGATCGCGAGCTTTCGCGGCTTCAGGCGCAGATCGGTCTGATCGGCGCGAGCGAGACGGCGCGCCGGCGCGAGCTTGCCGTGCTCAAGGAACAGCAGAAGCTGCAGCAGGAAGGTTATGGGCCGGATGACGCGGAATATGGCGAGCGCATCAAACAGGCCCGCAAGATCGCGGATGCTCAGTCGTCGCTCGACCGGGCCGAAGGCAATCGCGACGCGATCCGCTCGCGGCAGGAAAGCATTGCCGGCCTGAAGCTCCAGCTTGGCCTGATCGGCGCGACCTCGGCCGAACGCCGGCGCGCGATCGCTGTCGTTGAGGAACAGCAGCGACTGACCCGCGAGGGCATCGCGCTTGATAGCGCGGCCGCTCAATCCCGGCTGGCGCTTGCCGCCGCCGAGGCCGAGGTCGCAAGCGCCGTCGAACGCGCCGAGGCCAGCCGGGAGCGCGCCCGGTCACAGGCCGAAACCATGGAGCAGCTTCGCGCCGAGGCCGCCCTCGTTGGCGCAAACGAGACGACCCGCCGGCGCGAGCTTGCCGTGCTTGAGGAGATGCAGGCAATCCGCCGCGAAGGCCTGTCTCTTGGCGATCAGGAGGCGGTGCAGCGCCTTCAGAACGTCCGCGTCATTGCCGATCAGACGGCGGAACTGGAGCGCATGCGCGACGCCTGGGGCGAGGTCAGGTCCGCCGGCGAAAGCGCGATTGATGCGATCTTCAGCTTCGACGACCTGAAGGACGGCGATTTCGGCTCGATCTTCGACAATCTCACCTCGTCGCTCGGCCAGAGCCTGATGGACCTTACCCTCAACAACCCGCTGAAGAACGCCTGGCTCGGCACCAACTACGGCACGCTTGGCGATGTCATGAACCGGCCGGCCGGCGGCCTGTTTTCCGCGTTCACCGGCCAGAACGTTGGTGCGATGAACGTCCAGGCGGCAACCGTCATCGTCAATGGTGGGATTGCTTCCGGCGCGGGCGGGCTGCTGTCGGGTTTTGCGGCCAATGACAATGCGAGCGGTCTTGGCGGCGGTCTGGCGGCAACCGGCGTCGACAAGGCTTTCGGTCTGCTGGGCGCGACGGAAACCAACGGGCTTTCGGACATCAACGCCTTTCTCTCCGCCGGCGGCGTCGATATCAATGCCGCGCAGACGCAATGGTGCGCGGGCTTCGTCAATTCCGCTCTCGCCCAGGTCGGCATTGACGGCTCGGGCTCGCTTGTCGCCAATGCCTTCCAGAACTGGGGCGTTCAGGTCGACCCTACGAGCCTGATGCGCGGCGACGTTTTGTTGAACACGCGCGGCCTCGGCGCCGGCGAAATGGGCGGCCATGTCGGTCTCGCCACTGGCGCCTCGCGACTGCTCGATAGCGGGCTCCAGCTTCAGATGCTCTCCGGCAACACGTCGAACGGCGTCGGGCTGACCTGGGCGAATGCCGCCGATCTTCAGGTGCGCCGCGCGACCGAAGCCGCCAACGCGCTTTCCGGCCTGGCAGGCAATGCCGGGATCGCCACAGACGGGCTCGGCACGCTCGGCAATGGCCTCAACCAGTTCGGCGGGCTTCTCTCCTCCTATCAGCCTTCGGGCGGCACAGGCGGCGGGCTGCTTTCGGCGCTCGGCTCGCTCTTCGGCGTCGGCGGAAGCTCGCAATTGGATATCGCCAAGGCGAACGTCCTCGCCGGAACAGCTGGGCTTTACGATCGCGGCGGCTATACGGGTCCCGGCGGCGTTCATGAACCGGCCGGCGTCGTTCACAAGGGCGAAGTCGTCTGGTCGCAGAGCGATGTCGCCCGCGCCGGAGGCGTGCGCGTGGTCGAGGCAATGCGGCTTGGCAAGCGCGGCTATGCCACGGGCGGCGTCGTCGAAAACCTGCCGTTTTCGACGCCGGCTTCGAACGACAATGCCGGATCGGCCGCTCGACCGTCGATCGCGATCAGCATTTCGCTTGAGGGCGCTCAGGGCGATCGCGCCATCGAGGAGAAGGCGAACCAGGCCGCCTATGCCGGCATGAAGCAGGCGCTTGCGGAATATGACGCACAGTTCAATGACAAGGTCGCGGCGGCCGTCGATCGGCCGAGGTGGCGCTGATGATTTATCCGCTTGCCGCCATCTTCGATCGTCTGCCGATTTCGGGTTTCGAGCTCGACATCAAGCGCAATGACGAATTGTCCGGCCAGGGTTCCGGCGCCCTGCTTGGCGTCGAACTCGCCCCGCCGCTCTGGACCGCGACGATCACGCTCGGCGATGCACGCAACAATGAGCTGAAACAAGCCGCCGCCCTGATCCGCGCGCTTGGCGGATTGCGCGACGCCTTCATGGTCTGCGATCCGACATCGCTTTTCCCGCAGGCCGACTTCAAGGGCGCGGCGCTCGGTGCCTCGACCATTCATGTGCGAACCGTCGGCGCCGATCGGTCGGTGGCGCAGCTTTCCGGTTTTCCGGCGGGCTATGTGATGACCGTCGGCGACAAGCTTCAGATCACCGATGGCGCGCTTCTCAGCTACCACGAGGTCCGCGCCACGGTCGCCGCCAATGGCGCGGGCGCAATGAACCTGCCCGTTTTTCCGATGCTGCCCTTTTCGTTGACCACCAACGCCGTGGTCACCCTGATCCGTCCCGCCTTCGCCGCGATCGTTTCGCCCGGCGGTCACAAGCCCGGAACGGCCTCCTCGGCGCTGACGCGCGGCGCGCAAATCGAGATCATCCAGAAGAGGAAACCGTCATGATCTATGCCAGCCAGGCAATCATCGCGGCGCTGGAGAATGCCGCCGAGAACGGACTGTCGGAACGCAAGCTCGTCTATGTCCATGCGCGCGATCGCGTCACCGGCCTTGTGACGGGAATGGGCGTCTGGGCCGGCGATGAGGACCTTTCGATCACGCTCGCCTCCGGACTGACCGGTGCTGCCGAGACGCGCGCCTATTATGGCGGCGGCACGCTGATCGATGTCGGCAACATTGTCTGCGCCACCGACATGACGATCCGGTCGCTGACGATCCGCCTGTCGCAGATCGCAGATGTTGCCCAGGCATTATTGCGCACCCTTGATATCCGGCTCGCGCGCGTCGAGGTGCACACGCTCTATCTCGATCCGGCCACCGGCGCGATGATCGGCTCGCTGCTCGATTTCGTCGGCGAGGTCGACAAGGCCCCGCTTTCGACGC
>NZNW01000145.1 GCA_002695065.1 Salinicola sp.
GCGCCGATGGTAGTGTGGGGTCTCCCCATGTGAGAGTAGGTCATCGTCAGGCACTTATTCAGAAACCCCAGCTTCGAAAGAAGCTGGGGTTTTTCTTTGTCCGGCACATGATCGCTGCGGGCTGCGGGCTGCGGGCTGCGGGCTGCGTTATCGATAAGCCGCGAAGTCCGCTAGAATATCGGTTTTTGCGCTAGGCGTATCCTGATGAGTATCGGTGACCTGATTCGTTTGCTCAGTGATGGCAACTATCATTCCGGCCAGCAGTTGGGTGAGCGTCTTGGCGTGTCGCGTACCGCAGTCTGGAAACAGCTCAAGAAGCTGGAGGCGATGAACCTGCCACTGGAGGCGGTCAAGGGGCGGGGCTATCGACTGGTCAACCCGCTGGATTCGCTCGACGGCGCCTACATCGTTTCCCGGTTGTCGGCCGAGACCCGACATCATCTCAAGCGGCTTTTCGTCGAGGATGTTCTCGACTCCACCAACACGTTCCTGCGCGATCGCTTCCGCCATGGTGCGGGTCACGGCGAGGTATGCCTGGCGGAGAGCCAGACGGCTGGGCGAGGCCGCCGAGGGAAGGTCTGGAGCACCAGCTGGGGGGAGAGTCTGATCCTGTCGCTGGGTTGGCGGTTCGAGTCCGGCGTGGCAGCTCTCGAGGGGCTGAGCCTTGCCGTCGGGGTGGTTCTGGCCGATGTCGTCGGTGACCTGGGTGTCGATGTTGCCCTGAAATGGCCCAACGACGTTCTGCTTGCCGTCGGTGACGAATGGCAGAAACTTGCCGGTATTCTGCTCGAGGTGACCGGAGACGTGGAAGGGCCTTGCGAAGTGGTCATTGGAATCGGCCTCAACGTCTCTGCGAGCGATACCGTTCGAGAGGCTGCGGGGCAGTCGGTGGGCGCACTCGCCGACGTGGTTCGCGCGCCCAAGCGCAATCATGTCGCGGCGGCGCTGATCGAGTCGCTGCTGATGATGTTGCCCGAGTTCGAGCGCCGGGGTTTCGGCGCCTGGCGCGCTGAATGGAACAGGCGGCACGCCTATGCGGGTCGATCCATTCGCATTCACCAGGGCTCCACGTCCTACATCGCCGAAGCGGTCGAGGTGGACCTCAGCGGCAACCTGATCGTGAAGACCGAAGCCGGCGAGCAGGCCCTCACGGGGGGCGAGATAAGCATCCGGCCGAAGTGATCCGCCCTGCGATCGTCGGCGAGCGTATGGGGAATCGAAGGCGCATGGCGTGGATGAACTGAGCGATGTCGAAAAGATGGCTTTCAAGCTTGCATTCGAAGGCTCGCTTTGACACAATGCGCCCCGCTTTGCGCGCAAGGCAATTGATGTTTGAGCCTGTTATCGCAATAAAAACAGACGCTTGACATCAATGAGCGGCAGTGTAAAATCTGTCGCCGGCATGGAGAGGTTCCCGAGTGGCCAAAGGGAGCAGACTGTAAATCTGCCGCGAAAGCTTCGAAGGTTCGAATCCTTCCCTCTCCACCAGTTTCGATGCAGAAGTTTTGCCGGTCTGTCTCGGCAAGCCGGAGTCAGAGCGGGTAGGCGGGTATAGTTCAATGGTAGAACCTCAGCCTTCCAAGCTGATGGTGTGGGTTCGATTCCCACTACCCGCTCCATTTGATGTTGAAGTGATTTAGGCTCATGTAGCTCAGGGGTAGAGCACACCCTTGGTAAGGGTGAGGTCGACGGTTCAATTCCGTCCATGAGCTCCATTTCAAGCATCGATGCCGATGTGCGAAAAGCGAGCCAGGAGCTCGCTTTTTTGGTGAAAAAGAAAAATGCCGGATGGGATTGCTTTTTCTGGCATCTCTTCGCTATCATAGCGCCCTCCTAATTTCCGGGTGCTTCTCGGAAGTGTAGTTGCAGGCCAGTAGCTCAATTGGCAGAGCAGCGGTCTCCAAAACCGCAGGTTGGGGGTTCGATTCCCTCCTGGCCTGCCAGTCTTCCCCAGGCTGGCTTGTATTTGATATCTTGTCTTGTTCGGTTATCGCGCCTTGAGTTGAGGAGTTTTCATGAAGCACAACGCCGAGGTGCAGCAGTCACGCTTCGACACTCCCAAATGGGTCGTCGTGGTGTTGCTGCTGGCAGTCGCGGTTGGCGGCAATGCGTGGTTCGCGGATCAGGCGTTGCTTTACCGCGTGCTGGGCGTCGTCGTCATCTGTGGTGTTGCCGCCGCGATCGCGTTGACCACGGCAAAGGGGCAGGCATTGATGGATCTGGCGCGAGGTTCCAAGCGTGAGATTCAGCGAGTGGTCTGGCCGACCCGACAAGAGACCATCCAGACGACGTTGATCGTACTGGCGGCCGTTCTTGTCGTGGGGCTGCTGCTGTGGCTTATCGATACCGTCCTGGGTTGGGCGATGTCCGGAATCATTGGCTAGGAGTTTTCATGTCCAAGCGTTGGTACGTCGTTCACGCCTATTCCGGTTTCGAGAAGCAGGTGATGCGTTCGCTGATCGAACGGGTAAAGCTCTACGAAGTCGAAGATCAGTTCGGTGACATCCTGGTTCCGACCGAGGAAGTCGTCGAGATGCGTGACGGCAAGCGCCGCAAGAGCGAGCGCAAGTTCTATCCCGGCTATGTGCTGGTCGAGATGGAGATGAACGAACAGACTTGGCACCTGGTCAACGAGACGCCCCGCGTCATGGGATTCATCGGCGGTACGCCGGAGAAGCCCGCCGCGATCACGCAGAAAGAAGCGGATGCGATTTTGCGCCGCGTCCAGGATGGCACCGACAAGCCACGCCCCAAGACACTCTTCGAGCCAGGCGAGACCGTTCGTGTCGTCGATGGCCCCTTCGCCGATTTCAACGGCGTCGTGGAAGAGGTCAATTACGAAAAGAGTCGCCTGCAGGTCAGCGTGCTGATCTTCGGACGCTCGACGCCGGTGGAGCTGGAATTCGTCCAGGTGGTCAAGGACTGACCGGCGTCGTATTGAGTTCATCGCAGCGCCATCCGGTGCTGCGTTATCGTTGCCGGTCGTCGTGCCGGTTGAATTGGGGAGCCGCAAGGCGTCCGTACCCGACTGGAGTTCAAAATGGCTAAGAAAGTCCAGGCCTACATCAAGCTGCAGGTCGCAGCTGGCAAGGCCAATCCGAGTCCGCCCGTGGGCCCTGCGCTGGGTCAGCACGGCGTCAACATCATGGAATTCTGCAAGGCGTTCAACGCCGCGACTCAAGAGATTGAGCCGGGCCTGCCGACGCCGGTCGTGATCACCGTCTACAGCGATCGCAGCTTCACCTTCGTCACCAAGACGCCGCCGGCGGCCGTGTTGCTGAAGAAGGCAGCGGGCATCAAGTCCGGTTCCGGTGTGCCGAACAAGACCAAGGTCGGCACCGTGACGCGTGAACAGCTCGAAGAGATCGCCAAGACCAAGGAGCCGGATCTGACGGCCGCCAGTCTTGACGCTGCTGTTCGTACCATCGCTGGCAGTGCCCGCAGCATGGGCCTCAACGTGGAGGGCCTCTGATCATGGCAAAGCTGACAAAACGCGCTCAGATGATTCGCGAGAAGGTCGAGCCGGGTAAGGTTTACACCCTTGAAGAAGCCGTCGCGCTGCTCTCCGAGGTGTCCACGGTCAAGTTCAAGGAAGCCGTCGAGGTTTCCATCAACCTGGGCGTCGATCCGCGTAAATCCGACCAAGTCGTGCGTGGCGCCACCGTGCTGCCGAACGGAACCGGTCGTGACGTCCGCGTTGCCGTGTTCGCGCAAGGCGCCGCCGCCGACGCTGCCAAGGAAGCCGGTGCCGACATCGTTGGCATGGAAGATCTGGCCGAAGACGTCAAGAAAGGCAACATGAACTTCGACGTCGTCGTCGCTGCGCCGGATGCCATGCGCGTCGTGGGCCAGTTGGGCCAGATCCTGGGCCCGCGCGGCCTGATGCCGAACCCCAAGGTCGGCACCGTGACGCCGGACGTCGCCACCGCGGTCAAGAACGCCAAGGCGGGTCAGGTCCGTTTCCGTACCGACAAGAACGGCATCATCCATGCCTCCATCGGTAAGGTCGACTTCCCCGCTGACGCGCTCAAGGGCAACCTCGAAGCGCTGGTCAACGACCTCAAGCGTCTCAAGCCGAGCACGTCCAAGGGCATCTATCTCAAGAAACTGACCCTGTCCAGCACCATGGGCCCGGGTCTGACCGTCGATCACAGCGCTTACGCGTGATCGGCGACAACCAGGCAATAACTTTGCGGTCCCCGTGCGCTGTTTCGACGACTCGTGTCGTCCTGGCAGAGTGGGGCGGGGCACCGTCAAAGACCGCAGGTGACAGCGCTAGTCGCTGACTTAATGCCCCGCGAGGGGGCCTGCGCAGATGGTGTTGCTCGCCGAGTCAGGTGTGCAGCCATCATCCAAGACTTTCACCGCTGTCAGGTGAAAGAGATGGTAACCACCGGGTCGCGACGCCGTCGCCCCGGCACGAAGGAGTAACCACTGTGCCACTAGCACTCGAAGGCAAAAAAGCGATTGTTGCCGAGGTCAGTGAAGCCGCTAAGGACGCTCTTTCCGTCGTAGTTGCCGATTCTCGCGGCGTGACCGTTGGCGCAATGACCGATCTGCGCAAACAGGCTCGCGAGAATGGCGTCCAGATTCGTGTTGTCCGCAACACGCTGGCACGCCGTGCGCTGTCAGGCACTTCATGGGAGTGTCTGAACGAGACTTTCGCAGGCCCGACGCTGCTGGCCTTCTCCTACGAGCACCCCGGCGCTGCCGCGCGGCTGTTCAAGGAGTTCGGCAAGACGCAGAAGGAGTTCGAAGTCAAGGCGCTGGCTTACGAAGGGGAGATGATCCCGGCTGCCGATATCGACCGTCTGGCAACGCTGCCGACATACGATGAAGCGATCGCCAAGCTGATGTCCGTCATGAAGGAAGCTTCTGCCGGCAAGCTGGTTCGTACGCTTGCAGCACTTCGCGACCAGAAGCAGGAAGAAGCAGCCTGATTGGTGGCTCGTCCGCGCAGACTGGATCGACTATTGAATCAACGAGCGCTTGGCCGATACCGGTTGGGGCTCCGCAAAGTTTAGGAATCTGAAAATGGCACTTTCTCAAGAAGACATCATCAACGCCGTTGCCGAAATGTCCGTGATGGAAGTTGCGGAACTGGTTTCTGCAATGGAAGAGAAGTTCGGCGTCTCTGCAGCGGCTGCTGTCGTCGCCGGTCCTGGCGGCGGTGGTGAAGCTGCTGCTGAAGAGCAGACCGAGTTCTCCGTCGTTCTGACCGCTGCCGGTGACAAGAAAGTCAACGTCATCAAGGTCGTCCGCGAAATCACCGGTCTGGGCCTGAAAGAAGCCAAGGGTGCCGTCGACGGCGCTCCGGCGACTATCAAGGAAGGTCTGTCCAAGGACGACGCTGAAGAAGCCAAGAAGAAGCTGGAAGAAGCTGGCGCTTCTGTGGAGCTCAAGTAACTCTGTGCTCACGGCTTCACGCGCTGCGTAAGCGCCACGGCTGGTGGCGGGCCTACCCGCTGCCGGCCTTTTTCTGTTTTTGCTAGCCTGGCGTTAGTACNCCTGANNCGGGGTCGACCTTCCNGGTNCAGGATTGTAGCCACTAGACGAATTCCGACGGCGAGCTCCCTNTTTNGGGAGGCTTGCCGTCAGCGCCTAACGGGGGTAGCCCGCGTTAGGAGAGCGCCGACCACGCACCGGTCACCCATGGTGAACAAGCTGGGGAATACAGATGGCTTACTCATACACTGAGAAAAAACGCATCCGCAAGGATTTCGGCAAACTGCCTCAAGTAATGGATGTGCCCTACCTGCTGGCCATCCAGCTTGATTCCTATTACGACTTTCTCCAGCAGGACCGGGCGCCGGAAGAGCGTCTCGAGACCGGTCTCCATGCGGCTTTCAAGTCCGTATTTCCGATCGAGAGCTTTTCAGGCAATGCGGCGCTCGAGTATGTCAGTTACCGCTTCGGTACCCCGGCGTTCGACGTCAAGGAGTGCCAACTGCGTGGCGTGACCTATTCGGCACCGCTGCGTGTCAAGGTTCGCCTGATCATCTACGACAAAGAGTCGTCGAACAAGGCCATCAAGGACATCAAGGAGCAGGAAGTCTACATGGGGGAGATCCCCCTGATGACCGAGAATGGCACGTTCGTGGTCAACGGTACCGAACGCGTCATCGTCTCCCAGCTCCATCGCTCGCCGGGTGTGTTCTTCGATCACGACAAGGGTAAGAGCCACTCCTCCGGGAAGCTGCTTTATTCCGCGCGCATCATTCCTTACCGCGGCTCCTGGCTGGATTTCGAGTTCGATCCGAAAGACAACGTCTTCGTGCGTATCGACCGTCGCCGCAAGCTGCCGGCGACCGTGCTGATGCGCGCGCTCGGCATGAGCGCCGAGGAGATCCTCGATACCTTCTTCGATACCAGCACGTTCCATATCGAAAGCGACGGAATTTTCGTCGAGCTGGTGCCGTCCCGGTTGCGTGGTGAAACCGCGACCTTCGACATCAAGGACACCGACGGCAACGTCATCGTCGAAGAGGGACGCCGCATCACCCAGAAGCACATCCGTCAGTTGGAGAGTGCCGGGATCGAGCGGCTGCAGGTGCCGATGGACTACCTGTTCGGCAAGACGCTGGCCAAGGATCAGGTCGATGCCAATACCGGCGAGCTGATCTGCGAGTGCAATACCGAGCTGACGCCGGAGCTGGTCGAGAAGCTGGGGCAGGGCGGCGTCACCAAGCTGGAGACGCTCTACACCAACGATCTCGACGCGGGCTCGTTCATCTCCGATACGCTGAAGGTGGACACCACGCGCTCCGCACTGGAAGCGCTGGTCGAGATCTACCGCATGATGCGTCCCGGTGAGCCGCCCACCAAGGAAGCGGCCGAGACGCTGTTCCACAACCTGTTCTTCACCGAAGACCGCTACGACCTGTCGGGCGTCGGCCGGATGAAGTTCAACCGTCGTCTGCGTCGCGAGTCCGACACCGGTTCCGGCGTGCTCGACAACCAGGACATCCTCGATGTCCTCAAAGAGCTGATCAACATCCGTAACGGCTTCGGCGAAGTCGACGATATCGATCACCTGGGCAACCGTCGTATCCGCTGTGTCGGCGAGATGGCGGAGAACCAGTTCCGCGTCGGCCTGGTGCGCGTCGAGCGCGCGGTCAAGGAGCGTCTCTCCATGGCGGAGAGCGAAGGCCTGATGCCGCAGGACCTGATCAATGCCAAGCCGGTGGCAGCGGCGGTCAAGGAGTTCTTCGGCTCCTCCCAGCTGTCCCAGTTCATGGACCAGAACAACCCGCTCTCCGAGGTGACGCACAAGCGTCGTGTCTCCGCGCTTGGGCCGGGTGGTCTGACCCGTGAGCGTGCCGGCTTCGAGGTACGTGACGTTCACGCCACGCACTACGGTCGCCTGTGTCCGATCGAAACGCCGGAAGGTCCGAACATCGGCCTGATCAACTCGTTGGCGACCTATTCCAAGACCAACAGCTACGGTTTCCTCGAGACGCCGTATCGCAAGGTCGTGGATCGTCAGCTGACCGACGAGATCGTGCATCTGTCGGCGATCGAGGAAGGCGACTTCATCATCGCCCAGGCTTCGGCGACGGTCGACGAGAGCAACAAGCTGATCGACGACCTGGTCCAGGTTCGCCACAAGGGTGAGACCACCTTCATGGCACCGGACAAGGTCACGCTGATGGACGTGTCTCCGCGCCAGGTGGTCTCGGTCGCCGCCGCGCTGATTCCGTTCCTCGAGCACGATGACGCCAACCGCGCCCTGATGGGCTCGAACATGCAGCGTCAGGCGGTGCCGACCCTGCGCGCCGACAAGCCGCTGGTGGGTACCGGGATGGAGCGCTTCGTGGCGCGTGACTCCGGCGTCTGCGCCGTGGCGCGTCGTGGCGGCGTGATCGACTCCGTCGATGCCAAGCGCGTCGTGGTCCGGATCAACGAAGACGAGATCATCGGTGGCGAAGCCGGTGTCGACATCTACAACCTGACCAAGTACGTGCGTTCCAACCAGAACACCTGTCAGAACCAGCGCCCGATCGTGCGCCCGGGCGACAAGGTGGCGCGGGGCGACATCCTGGCCGACGGCCCGTCCGTCGACATGGGTGACCTGGCGCTGGGGCAGAACATGCGTCTCGCGTTCATGCCGTGGAACGGCTACAACTTCGAGGACTCCATCCTCGTCTCCGAGCGCGTGGTCGAGGACGATCGTTTCACCACGATCCATATCCAGGAACTGACCTGCGTCTCCCGCGACACCAAGCTGGGGGCGGAAGAGATCACCTCGGATATCCCCAACGTCGGCGAGTCGGCGCTGGGCAAGCTGGACGAAGCTGGCGTGGTCTACATCGGCGCCGAAGTCGGCGCGGGCGACATCCTGGTCGGCAAGGTCACGCCCAAGGGCGAGACCCAGCTGACGCCGGAAGAGAAGCTGCTGCGGGCGATCTTCGGCGAGAAGGCGTCCGACGTGAAGGACACCTCGCTGCGCGCGCCCACCGGCATGCGCGGTACCGTCATCGACGTCCAGGTGTTCACCCGCGATGGCGTCGAGAAGGACTCCCGCGCGCTCTCCATAGAGCAGCAGCAGCTCGACGAGGTGCGTCGTGACCTGCAGGAGACCTATCGCATCGCCGAGGAAGCGACTTTCGAGCGTCTCCAGCGCACGCTGGACGGGCAGCCGGTCAATGGCGGTCCGAAACTCAAGAAGGGAGATGTCCTGAGCGAAGACTATCTCGACGAGCTGCCGCGTCAGCAGTGGTTCAAGCTGCGGATGCAGGACGAGACGCTCAACGAGCTGCTGGCCCAGGCCGACGAGCAGCTGGAAAATCGCCGCAAGGAGATGGACGAGCGTTTCGAGGACAAGAAGCGCAAGCTCACCCAGGGCGACGACCTCGCGCCGGGCGTGCTCAAGATCGTCAAGGTCTACCTGGCGGTGAAGCGTCGCATCCAGCCGGGCGACAAGATGGCCGGTCGCCACGGTAACAAGGGTGTCATCTCCGCGATCATGCCGATCGAGGACATGCCGTTCGACGACAACGGCCAGCCGGTCGACGTGGTGCTCAACCCGCTGGGCGTACCGTCACGCATGAACGTCGGTCAGATCCTCGAGACCCACCTGGGCATGGCGGCCCACGGCCTCGGCGTCAAGATCGACCGAATGCTGCGTGATGCGCGCGAACAGCAGGTCAGCGAGATTCGCGGCTTCCTCAAGCAGGTCTACAACACCCAGGAGACGCGTCAGGAGGACATCGACTCCCTGACCGATGACGAGATCATCACCCTGGCCAAGAACCTGCGCGGCGGCGTGCCGATCGCGACGCCGGTGTTCGACGGCGCCAAGGAGCACGAGATCAAGCATCTGCTGAAGCTCGCCGATCTGCCGGACTCCGGCCAGATGACGCTCTACGACGGCCGTACCGGCGAGTCGTTCGATCGTCCGGTGACCGTGGGCTACATGTACATGCTGAAGCTCAACCACCTGGTCGACGACAAGATGCACGCGCGTTCCACCGGCTCCTACTCGCTGGTCACCCAGCAGCCGCTGGGCGGCAAGGCGCAGTTCGGCGGACAGCGCTTCGGTGAGATGGAAGTGTGGGCACTCGAGGCGTACGGCGCCGCCTACACCCTGCAGGAGATGCTCACCGTCAAGTCGGATGACGTCGAGGGTCGAACCAAGATGTACAAGAGCATCGTGGATGGCGACCACACCATGCAGGCCGGTATGCCGGAATCCTTCAATGTGCTGGTGAAGGAAATCCGCTCGCTGGGTATCGACATCGAATTGGAAAGCTAAGACCGGCACAGTCGATCGATAGCGACGGTTTGCGGGGCGAGCGAGTGATTCGCGGCCCCGCTCATGACAACTCCGCAACGGAGCGATCCCATGAAAGATTTGGTGAAAGTCCTCAAGTCACAGGCGCAATCTGACGAGTTCGACGCGATCAAGATCACGCTCGCGTCGCCGGAAATGATTCGCTCCTGGTCATACGGCGAAGTCAAGAAGCCGGAGACCATCAACTACCGTACGTTCAAGCCTGAGCGTGACGGTCTGTTCTGCGCCAAGATCTTCGGGCCGGTCAAGGATTACGAGTGCCTGTGCGGCAAGTACAAGCGCATGAAGCATCGCGGCATCATCTGCGAGAAGTGTGGGGTCGAAGTGACCAAGGCCGCGGTTCGCCGCGAGCGCATGGGCCACATCGAGCTGGCCTCGCCGGTGGCGCACATCTGGTTTCTGAAGTCGCTGCCGTCACGCATCGGCATGTTCCTGGACATGACCCTGCGCGACATCGAGCGCGTGCTCTATTTCGAATCGTTCGTCGTGATCGATCCGGGCATGACCACCCTCGAGCGCGGCCAGTTGCTCAATGACGAGCAGTACTTCGAGGCGCTGGAAGAGTTCGGCGACGACTTCGATGCGCGCATGGGCGCCGAAGCCGTGCAGGCCCTGCTCAAGGATATCGATCTGGAAGAGGAGATCGATCGGCTGCGCGAGGAGATTCCGCAGACCAACTCCGAGACCAAGATCAAGAAGCTCTCCAAGCGCCTCAAGCTGCTGGAAGCCTTCTACAAGTCCGGCAATGCGCCGGCGTGGATGGTCATGGAAGTGCTGCCGGTGCTGCCGCCGGATCTGCGCCCGCTGGTGCCGCTGGACGGCGGTCGTTTCGCGACCTCGGATCTCAACGATCTGTACCGCCGCGTGATCAACCGCAACAACCGCCTCAAGCGGCTGCTCGACCTCAACGCGCCGGACATCATCGTGCGCAACGAGAAGCGCATGTTGCAGGAGTCGGTGGACGCACTGCTCGACAACGGTCGTCGTGGCCGCGCCATCACCGGTTCCAACAAGCGCCCGCTGAAGTCGCTGGCCGACATGATCAAGGGCAAGCAGGGGCGTTTCCGCCAGAACCTGCTGGGCAAGCGTGTCGACTACTCCGGTCGTTCGGTCATCACCGTGGGTCCGACGCTGCGCCTGCATCAGTGCGGTCTGCCCAAGAAGATGGCGCTGGAGCTGTTCAAGCCGTTCATCTACTCCAAGCTGCAGGGCAGCGGGCAGGCGTCCACGATCAAGGCCGCCAAGAAGATGGTCGAGCGCGAGCTGCCGGAAGTGTGGGACATCCTCGCCGACGTCATCCGCGAGCATCCGGTGCTGCTCAACCGTGCACCGACCCTGCACCGTCTCGGCATCCAGGCGTTCGAGCCGCTGCTGATTGAAGGCAAGGCGATCCAGCTGCACCCGCTGGTCTGTGCCGCCTACAACGCCGACTTCGACGGCGACCAGATGGCCGTCCACGTGCCGCTGACGCTGGAGTCCCAGCTCGAGGCGCGCGCGTTGATGATGTCCACCAACAACGTGCTGTCGCCGGCCAACGGCGAGCCGATCATCGTGCCGTCCCAGGACGTCGTGCTCGGCCTCTACTACATGACCCGCGAGCGGATCGGCGCCAAGGGTGAAGGCAAGGCCTTCTCCAACCTCAACGAGCTGGATCGCGCCTTCGCGACCCAGAACGTGTCGCTGCACGCCCGGGTCAAGGTGCGCCTGACCGAGTGGCTCTCCGACGAGAAGGATGGCGAGATCACCGAGCTGACCGAGACCGTCTCGATCAAGGACACCACCGTCGGCCGGGCGCTGCTGTTCCGCATCCTGCCGAAGGGCATGCCGTTCGAGCTGGTCGACCGTCCGATGAAGAAGAAGGCGATCTCCGGCCTGATCAACGAGGTCTACCGCCGCACCGGCCTCAAGGACGCGGTCATCTTCGCCGACCAACTGATGTACACCGGCTTCCGTCTGGCGACCTGGTCCGGCGCCTCCATCGGCGTTAACGACTTCGTCATCCCGGATGCCAAGGCCGAGATCGTCGACGCGGCCGAAGATGAGGTCAAGGAGATCGAGGATCAGTTCTCCTCCGGTCTGGTGACTGCGGGCGAGAAGTACAACAAGGTCATCGACATCTGGTCCAAGGCCAACGACAAGGTGGCCAAGGCGATGATGGCCGGTATCTCGAAAGAGACCGTCACCGATCGCGACGGCAACCAGGTCGAGCAGGACTCGTTCAACAGCGTGTTCATCATGGCCGATTCCGGTGCCCGTGGTAGCGCGGCCCAGATCCGTCAGCTGGCGGGCATGCGTGGCCTGATGGCCAAGCCGGACGGCTCGATCATCGAAACGCCGATCACCGCCAACTTCCGTGAAGGCCTGAACGTACTCCAGTACTTCATCTCCACCCACGGCGCGCGTAAGGGCCTGGCGGACACCGCACTCAAGACCGCCAACTCCGGTTACCTGACCCGGCGTCTGGTCGACGTGGCGCAGGACCTGGTCATCACCGAAGAGGACTGCGGCACCGAAGAGGGCCTCACCCTGCACCCGGTGATCGAGGGCGGCGACGTCATCGTCTCACTGGCGCAGCGCGTGCTGGGTCGCGTCGTGGCACAGGACGTCATCGATCCGCAGACCGAGGACGTCCTGATCGCCCGCGGCACGCTGCTCGACGAAGCCTGGTGCGAGCGTCTCGACACCATGGGCGTCGACGAGATCATCGTGCGCAGCCCGATCAGTTGCGAGACGTCTCATGGCGTCTGCTCGGCCTGTTACGGTCGCGATCTGGCCCGTGGCCACCAGGCCAACATCGGCGAAGCGGTGGGTGTCATCGCCGCCCAGTCGATCGGTGAGCCGGGTACTCAGCTGACCATGCGTACGTTCCACATCGGGGGCGCGGCATCGCGTGCTTCCGCCGTGGACAGCGTCCAGGTCAAGCACGGCGGCAGCGTGCGCCTGCACAACATCAAGTCGGTCGAGCGTGCCGATGGCAAGCTGATCGTGGTTTCCCGCTCCAGTGCCCTGGCCGTCGCCGACGACCACGGCCGTGAGCGCGAGTACTACAAGCTGCCCTACGGCGCCGAGCTGTCGGTCAAGGATGGCGATCACGTCGAAGGCGGCCAGGTCGTCGCCAAGTGGGATCCGCACACCCACCCGGTCGTTGCCGAGGTGCAGGGCAAGGCGCAGTTCACGGACATGACCGAAGGTCTGACCATGACCCGCACGGTCGACGAAATGACCGGCCTGTCCAACATCGAGGTGATCGAGTCGGCGGCACGTCCGGCCTCCGGCCGCGACAAGCGCCCGATGATCATGCTGGTGGGCGAGGACGGTCAGCACGTCACGCTGCCGGGTTCCAACACGCCGGTGCAGTACCTGATGCCGGGCCGTGCCATCGTCGCGGTGGAGAACGGCACCGAGATCGGCGTGGGTGAAGTCATCGCGCGTATCCCGCTGGAGGCGTCCGGCAACAAGGACATCACCGGGGGGCTGCCGCGCGTTGCCGACCTGTTCGAGGCGCGCAAGCCGAAGGAGCCCTCCATCCTCGCCGAGATCAGCGGCACGATCAGCTTCGGCAAGGAGACCAAGGGCAAGCGTCGTCTGACGATCACGCCGGAAGAGGGCGATCCGCTGGAGATGCTGATCCCGAAATGGCGTCAGATCGGGGTGTTCGAGGGCGAGACGGTCGAGAAGGGCGAGATCATCTCCGACGGCCCCAGCAACCCGCACGACATTCTGCGGCTGCTGGGCGTAGCGGAGCTGGCCAAGTACATCACCGTCGAGATCCAGGACGTCTATCGCCTGCAGGGCGTGAGCATCAACGACAAGCACATCGAAGTCATCGTGCGTCAGATGCTGCGCAAGGTCGAGATCACCGACTCCGGCGATTCGACCTTCATCCCGGGCGACCAGGTCGAGCTGGTGCGGGTGCTCGAGGAGAACGCCCGTCTCGAGCAGGAAGAGAAGTTCCCGGCCAAGTACGAGCGCCTGCTGCTGGGTATCACCAAGGCCTCGTTGGCCACCGAGTCGTTCATCTCCGCGGCATCGTTCCAGGAGACGACCCGCGTGCTGACCGAAGCCGCGGTGACCGGCAAGCGCGACTACCTGCGCGGTCTGAAGGAAAACGTGGTGGTCGGCCGTCTGATTCCGGCAGGAACCGGGCTCGCCCACCACGACGAGCGGCGTCGCAAGCGCGAGGAGTCCGAGCGCACGCTGCAGCCGTCGGCGTTCGATGTCGAGCAGGAGCTGGGCGCCCAGCTCACCGCGCTCGATGCCGATGACGACGATCTCTAGGTCGTGATTCCGGGCCGCCCGCCCTCGGGTGGGTGGCCTTGACGGGTCTCATGACAACTGATTAGAATGCGCAGCCTTTATGTAGGGGTAGTGCAACCGGCCGATGCAAAGGCCGTGCGCCAAGACCTGGCATAAGGCAAGGCAACCCATTGGAGTCAGCTAAACATTATGGCAACGATTAACCAGCTCGTGCGCAAGCCGCGCAAGCGCCCGGTCGTGACAAGCGACGTGCCGGCGCTGCAGGCTTGCCCGCAACGTCGTGGGGTCTGCACCCGCGTCTACACCACTACGCCCAAGAAGCCGAACTCGGCGCTGCGTAAGGTGTGTCGTGTGCGTCTCACCAACGGCTACGAAGTCAGCTCTTACATCGGCGGCGAAGGCCACAACCTGCAGGAGCACTCCGTGGTCCTGATCCGTGGCGGTCGCGTCAAGGATTTGCCGGGTGTGCGCTATCACACCGTGCGCGGCGCTCTCGACACCTCCGGTGTCCAGAACCGTAAGCAGGGCCGTTCCAAGTACGGCACCAAGCGTCCCAAGTCCTGATCCGGACGCCGTCACCAATCATTATCGGTCAGATAAGAGTAAGGTCGGCCGCTACCGCTAACCAGCGATGAGTCGTGCCGGGTTTACCTGAACGACCCTTAACTAGAGGGCTTATCATGCCAAGAAGAAGAGTTGCCGCTAAGCGCGAGATCCTTCCCGATCCCAAGTTCGGAAGTGAGCGCCTGGCCAAGTTCATGAACCACCTGATGATCAGCGGCAAGAAGTCCGTGGCTGAACGTATCGTTTACGGCGCGTTGGACCGGGTTGCCGAGCGCAGTAACGAAGCGCCGCTGGACATTTTCGACAAGTCGCTGGAAGCCATTCAGCCGATGGTCGAGGTCAAGTCTCGCCGTGTCGGCGGCGCGACTTACCAGGTGCCGGTCGAGGTTCGTCCGTCACGTCGCCAGGCGCTGGCCATGCGCTGGCTGGTCGACGCCGCCCGCAGCCGTGGTGAAAAGACCATGGTGCAACGTCTTGCTGGCGAAATGCTGGACGCCGCCGAAGGTAAAGGCGCTGCTGTGAAGAAGCGTGAAGACGTGCACCGCATGGCAGATGCCAACAAGGCCTTCTCCCACTACCGCTTCTAATCAACGGGGACTTCCATCGTGGCACGCAAGACACCACTCAAGCGTTATCGCAACATCGGTATCGTTGCCCACGTCGACGCTGGCAAGACGACGACTACCGAGCGTGTCCTGTTCTATACCGGCCTGTCCCACAAGGTGGGCGAGGTTCATGAGGGCGCTGCCGTCATGGACTGGATGGAGCAGGAGCAGGAGCGTGGCATCACGATCACCTCCGCGGCGACCACCTGCTTCTGGCAGGGCATGAGCAAGCAGTTCGACGAGCACCGTATCAATATCATCGATACGCCGGGGCACGTCGACTTCACGATCGAAGTCGAACGTTCTCTGCGCGTGCTGGATGGTGCGGTCGTCGTGCTGTGCGGCTCTTCCGGCGTGCAGCCGCAGACCGAGACCGTCTGGCGCCAGGCCAACAAGTACGAAGTACCGCGCATGGTGTTCGTCAACAAGATGGACCGTGCCGGCGCCGACTACTACATGGTGCTGGATCAGCTGAAGGACCGTCTGGGCGCCAATGTCGTCCCGATCCAGATCAACTGGGGCGCGGAAGACGAGTTCAAGGGCGTGGTCGACCTCATCCAGATGAAGGCGATTCTCTGGGACGAGGAAAACTTCGGCATGAACTACGAGTTGGTCGATATCCCGGCCGACCTGCAGGAAACCGCCGAGAAGTACCGCGAGCAGATGGTCGAAGCCGCGGCCGAAGCCAACGAAGAGCTGATGGACAAGTACCTCGAAGAGGGTGACCTGTCGATCGAGGACATCAAGGCCGGTCTGCGTGCACGTACGCTCGCCAACGAGATCGTGCTCGTGACCTGCGGCTCCGCGTTCAAGAACAAGGGCGTCCAGGCCGTTCTGGACTGCGTCATCGAATACCTGCCGTCGCCGACCGAAGTCAAGGCGATCGAGGGTGAGCTCGATGACAAGGACGGCACCATCGCGACACGCGAGGCGGACGACAGTGCGCCTTTCGCGGCGCTGGCGTTCAAGATCGCCACCGATCCCTTCGTCGGGACCCTGACCTTCATGCGCGTCTACTCCGGCGTGCTGAAGTCCGGCGACAGCATCTTCAACTCCGTGAAGTCGAAGAAAGAGCGTGTCGGCCGTATCGTGCAGATGCACGCCAACTCGCGCGAAGAGATCAAAGAGGTCTACGCCGGCGACATCGCCGCCTGTATCGGCCTCAAGGACGTCACGACCGGCGACACGCTGTGTGACCTGAACGACAAGATCGTTCTCGAGCGGATGGAGTTCCCGGAGCCGGTCATCTCCGTCGCCGTCGAGCCGAAGTCCAAGCCCGACCAGGAGAAGATGGGGGTCGCCCTCGGCAAGCTGGCGCAGGAGGATCCCTCCTTCCGTGTCCAGACCGACGAGGAGACGGGCCAGACCATCATCTCGGGCATGGGCGAGTTGCACCTCGATATCATCGTCGACCGCATGCGTCGCGAGTTCAAGGTCGAGGCCAACATCGGCAAGCCGCAGGTTGCCTATCGTGAAACCATCCGCCAGTCGGTGGAGCAGGAAGGCAAGTTCGTTCGTCAGTCAGGTGGTCGCGGCCAGTACGGTCACGTCTGGTTGCGCATCGAGCCGCTGACGGCCGAAGACAAGGGCGAGGACGAGGAGATGTCCTTCAAGTTCGCGTCCGAGATCGTCGGTGGTGTCGTACCCAAGGAGTACGTGCCGGCCGTCGAGAAAGGGGCTTACGAACAGCTCAAGAACGGCGTTATCGCGGGTTACCCGATGATCGACGTCAAGGGGACGCTGTTCGATGGCTCCTACCATGACGTGGACTCCAACGAGACTGCGTTCAAGGTCGCCTCGTCCATGGCGATCAAGGAAGGTGCTCGTAAGGCTAAGGCCGTGTTGCTCGAGCCGGTAATGAAGGTCGAAGTCGTGACTCCCGAGGATTTCATGGGTGATGTCATGGGCGACCTCAACCGCCGACGTGGCCTTGTGCAGGGCATGGATGACTCCTCTTCTGGCAAGGTCATTCGCGCCACGGTTCCGTTGGCTGAGATGTTCGGTTATGCAACCGATCTGCGTTCTCAGACCCAGGGACGCGCAAGCTACACCATGGAGTTTGCGAATTACGAAGAGGCGCCCTCCAGCGTCGTTGATGCCGTCATCAATCAGAACGGTTAACCGTTAGCTAACGTAAAGAGGTTATAGCAGTGGCTAAGGCAAAATTTGAACGCTCCAAACCGCACGTCAACGTCGGCACCATCGGTCACGTCGACCACGGTAAGACGACTCTGACGGCAGCTCTGACCCGTGTTTCCGCCGAAGTCTTCGGTGGCGAATGGCGTCAGTTCGACTCGATCGACAACGCTCCGGAAGAGCGCGAGCGCGGTATCACCATCGCGACCGCTCACGTCGAGTACCAGTCCGAAGTTCGCCACTACGCGCACGTCGACTGCCCGGGACACGCCGACTACGTCAAGAACATGATCACCGGTGCTGCGCAGATGGATGGCGCCATCCTGGTCTGTTCCGCCGCTGACGGCCCGATGCCGCAGACGCGCGAGCACATCCTGCTGTCCCGTCAGGTTGGCGTTCCGTACATCGTCGTGTTCCTGAACAAGGCCGACATGGTCGACGACGAAGAGCTGCTCGAGCTGGTCGAGATGGAAGTTCGCGAACTCCTGAACGAGTACGACTTCCCGGGCGACGACACCCCGATCATCATCGGCTCCGCGCTGATGGCGCTGGAAGGCAAGGACGACAACGGCATGGGCACCACCGCCGTTGCCAACCTGATCAAGTCGCTGGACGAGTACATTCCGGAGCCGGAACGTGCCATCGATCAGCCGTTCCTGATGCCGATCGAAGACGTGTTCTCCATCTCCGGTCGCGGTACGGTCGTTACCGGTCGTGTCGAGCGCGGTATCGTCAAGACTGGCGACGAAGTCGAGATCGTCGGTATCCACGACACCACCAAGACGACCGTTACCGGCGTCGAGATGTTCCGCAAGCTGCTCGACGAAGGTCGTGCTGGCGAGAACGTCGGTGCGCTGCTGCGTGGTACCAAGCGTGACGACGTCGAGCGTGGTCAGGTCCTGGCCAAGCCGGGCACCATCACCCCGCACACCAAGTTCGAAGCCGAAGTCTACGTGCTGTCCAAGGAAGAAGGTGGTCGTCATACCCCGTTCTTCAAGGGCTATCGTCCGCAGTTCTACTTCCGGACCACTGACGTGACCGGAACCTGCGAACTGCCGGAAGGCGTCGAGATGGTCATGCCGGGCGACAACGTCCAGATGGTCGTGACCCTGATCGCACCGATCGCCATGGAAGACGGCCTGCGCTTCGCCATCCGCGAAGGCGGTCGTACCGTCGGCGCCGGCGTGGTCGCCAAGATCATCGAGTAATCCTCTCGGTGTTTGTCAAGGAAGGGGCGCTGACGCGCCCCTTTTTCTGTATGGATTCGACGGCCTTCGATCGAGACTCTGTTTGACTCTCGATTGGGGCTCTCCTATAATGCGCGTCCTTTGAACGCGTGGGTCGACGGCTCGCGCCGTCAGCATCCAGTGGAGCATAAGGTAAATGCAGAACCAGAAGATTCGCATTCGGCTGAAAGCGTTTGACCATCGGCTGATCGATCAGTCGGCTCAGGAAATCGTGGATACGGCCAAGCGCACTGGCGCTCAAGTACGTGGCCCGATCCCGCTGCCGACGAATCGCGAGCGTTACACCATCCTGATCTCTCCGCACGTCAACAAGGACGCGCGCGATCAGTATGAGATTCGCACGCACAAGCGCGTTCTCGACATCGTCGAGCCGACGGAAAAGACCGTCGACGCGTTGATGAAGCTCGATCTCGCCGCTGGCGTGGACGTGCAGATTAAACTCGACTGAAACCAACACTAGACACTAGCGGGCGCTGAGTTCGACAGCATCCGCCGCGTCGTGAGACGCCACACAATGTGCTAGTGGAATGCTCTGGAAAGGGCAGCCATAGCGGGTGATAGCCCCGTACACTAAAGGAGACTGAACATGACTATCGGTTTGGTCGGTAAGAAGGCGGGCATGACCCGTGTCTTCACCGAAGATGGCGCATCCGTGCCCGTAACCGTTATCGAGGTTGAGCCCAACCGCATCACTAGCGTCAAGACCGTCGAGTCTGACGGCTACCGTGCGGTGCAGGTTACAACTGGCTCCCGCAAAGCCAAGCACCTTTCCAAGGCGATTGCCGGTCAATACGCCAAGGCAGGTGTCGAGGCAGGCCGCTCCCTGATGGAGTTCCGTCTCTCCGAAGACGATGAGACTCCTGAGCTGGGCGGTTCCTTCACCGTATCCCTCTTCGAAGCTGGTCAGAAAGTCGATGTGACCGGTACGTCCAAGGGCAAGGGCTTCCAGGGCGCCGTCAAGCGCTGGAACTTCCGTACCCAGGACAACACCCACGGTAACTCGCTGTCCCACCGTGCGCCGGGTTCCATCGGTCAGTGCCAGACCCCAGGCCGTGTTTTCAAAGGCAAGAAGATGGCTGGTCAGCTGGGCAACGAGCGCGTCACCGTCCAGACCCTGGAAGTGGTGCGTATCGATACCGAGCGTAATCTTCTGTTGATCAAGGGCGCCGTGCCCGGTGCACCCGGCAGTGATGTCGTCGTGCGCAGTGCCGTGAAAGCTCGCTGAGGGGACTGAGACCGATGAATCTGAATCTCGTAGGTGCCGCAGGCACCGTCGAAGTGTCCGAAGAGACCTTTGGCAAAGACTTCAACGAAGCGTTGGTGCACCAGGTCGTTACCGCCTACCTGGCGGCAGGCCGTCAGGGTACCCGTGCCCAGAAAAACCGTTCCGACGTCCGTGGTGGTGGCAAGAAGCCGTGGCGCCAGAAAGGCACCGGCCGTGCGCGCGCCGGCACCATCCGCTCGCCGCTGTGGCGCAGTGGTGGTGTCACCTTCGCCGCTCGTCCGCAGGATTACACGCAGAAGGTCAACCGCAAGATGTACCGTGCGGCGATGCGTTCGATCCTGTCCGAGCTGGTTCGTCAGGAGCGTCTGATGCTGGTCGAAGAGTTCGCCGTTGAAGCGCCCCGTACCAAGGAATTGGTCGGCAAGCTCAAGGAGCTGGAACTCGAGAAAGTGCTGATCGTCACCGAAGAGATCGACGAGAAGCTCTATCTGGCCGCACGCAACATCCCCAACGTCGATGTCGTCGATGCTGCGGCCGCCGACCCGGTCAGCCTGATCGCCTTCGACAAGGTGCTGATGACCGTCTCCGCTCTGCGTAAATTCGAGGAGAAGCTGGGATGAACCAGGAACGCGTATACAAGGTTCTGCTCGGACC
>NZNW01000146.1 GCA_002695065.1 Salinicola sp.
CACCGGCTGGAAGGGCTCGTTCTACGGCGACCAGCACGCCTACGGCAAGCAGGCGGTGCGCTTCTACACCGAGACCAAGACCGTCACCAGCCGCTGGTTCGACGAGGAGGCCATGGCCGGCCCCAATCTCTCGATCCAGTTGAAATGACGGCAACGCGGCGGTCGTTTTCGGTGCTTCGGGGGCTTTACCCCTTTTTGGCAGGAGTTTTACCCCTTTCAGTAGGAGCTTTACCCCTTTCAGTCACAGTCGCAACGCGGGAGACATGACATGGACATTGCATTTTTCGGTGTCGGCAACATGGGCGGACCGATGGCCGCCAACCTGGTCAAGGCGGGCCACAGGGTCCGCGTCTTCGATCTGGTCCCGGCCCTGGTCGAGGAAGCAGTGGAGAACGGTGCCGAAGCCGCGCCGGATCCGGGGCGGGCGGTCTCCGGCGCGGAAATGGTGATCAGCATGCTGCCGTCGGCGCAGGCCGTGGAGGAGCTCTATCTCGGTGAGGCGGGCATCCTTTCGGCGATCGATCCCGCCAGCCTGATCGTCGACTGTTCGACCATCGATGCCGCCACGGCCCGCAAACTGTCGGCACTCGCGGGCGAGAGCGGGCGCACGATGATCGACGCACCGGTCTCGGGTGGCGTCGGCGGATCGCGCGCCGGGACCCTGACCTTCATCTGCGGCGGGCCGGAAGCCGCGGTCGAAAGGGCGCGCCCGCTACTGGAAGTGATGGGGCGCAACGTCTTCCGCGCAGGCGACAGCGGGGCCGGGCAGGTCGCCAAGATCTGCAACAACATGCTGCTGGCCATCCTGATGGCGGGGACCGCCGAAGCGCTGCAACTCGGCGTCGACAACGGCCTGGACCCGGCCGTGCTGTCGCAGGTCATGGCGGAGAGTTCCGGCAGCAACTGGGCCTTGAAGGTCTACAACCCCTGGCCGGGCGTGATGGAGAACGCACCCGCCAGCAACGACTACCGGGGCGGTTTCGGGGTCAAGCTGATGAACAAGGATCTCGGCCTGGCACTCCAGTCGGCGCTGGCCAGTCGCTCCTCCACGCCGATGGGCGCCCTGGCCAGAAGCCTGTACGCCCTGCATGCCAATGCCGGCAACGAGGCGCTGGATTTCTCCAGCATTCAGCGCCTCTACGCGAGCCGAAGCGCGTGATCCCGAAGGTTCACACCACCGAGGTCATGCCGCCGTCGACGAATACGTTCTGCCCGGAGACGAAGTTCGACGCTCCGGAGCAGAGGTAGACCAGCGTGCCCACCAGTTCCTCGACCTGGCCCCAGCGCTGCGCCGGCGTGCGCTTCTCGATCCAGGCGTTGAAATCGGCGTCCTGCCACAGCGCCTGGTTCATGTCGGTCTGGAAGTAGCCGGGCGAGAGGCAGTTGACCTGGATGCCGTAGCGCGCCAGGTCCGCCGCCATGCCCTGGGTCAGCAGTGCCACGCCGCCCTTGGAGGCGGCGTAGGGGACGATGGTCTCGCGGGCGAGCTTCGACTGCACCGAGCCGATGTTGACGATCTTGCCGCTGCCGCGTTCCGACATCGCCGGGCTCACCGCCTTCGACACATAGAAGGCGCTGGAGAGGTTGGTGGCGACGACGGCATCCCAGTCGGCAGGGTCGAAGTCGTTGAACGGGCCGCGTTTCTGCAGGCCGGCGTTGTTGACCAGGATGTCCGGCACGCCGAGACGTTCGATCAGCGGGTCGATGGCCGCTTTCACGGCCCCGGCGTCGGTGACATCGAAGGCCACGGCGTCGACCTTGGCCCCGGTCTCAGCAGCCAGGGTCCGCGCGGCTTCCTCGGCCGCCTCCTGGCGGCGACCGTGAACGATCACATGGGCGCCCTGCTGGGCCAGACCGCGGGCCAGCGCATGGCCCAGTCCGCGGGTGGAGCCGGTGACCAGTGCCAGCCGGTCTTGAATGTCGAAGAGGTTTTTCATGGTTCTCCCTGAGAGCGTCGGGAATTTAGAAAATCAGGTAGACGATGCAGGCGAGCACGAAGCCGACCACCGACTCCAGCGCCTGCTGTACGGTCCAGGTCATCAGCGTGGTCTTGACGTCCATGCCCAGCAGGCGCCCCACCAGCCAGAACCCGGAGTCGTTGACGTGGCCGGCGAACACCGAGCCGGCGGCGGTGGCAAGGGTGATCGCGACCACCTGCATGGCGGAGAAATCGCCGCTGGCGACGGCGGGCGCCATCAGGCCGGCGGCGGTGACCAGCGCCACCGTGGCGGAGCCCTGGGCCAGACGCATGACCACCGCGACCAGGTAGGCGGCGACGATCACCGGCATGCCCAGATCGCTCATCGAGTCGGAGAGCGCGTCGCCGATGCCGGAAGCCTGCAGCACCCCGCCGAACATGCCCCCGGCGCCGGTGATCAGGATCACCGAGCAGATCGGCCCCAGCGAGGAGTCGACGATCTTCTCCAGTGCGCTGCCGCCCTCGCCGCGGCGGCTGCCCAGCACGTAGATCGCCACCAGCACCGAGATCAGCAGCGCGATCGGCGTCTCGCCCAGCGAGGAGAGGAACTGGAACCAGGTGGCTTCGCTGTCGGCCACGCCGGCGGCGCGGGCGAAATCGAGCCCGGTATTGAGGAAGATCAGCGCCAGAGGCAGCAGCAGCAGCGCGATGACCGTGCCGACGCTGGGCGGATTCTCGATCTTGTCGTCGTCACGGCCGCCGAACAGGCTGACTTCCAGCTTGAAGTCGAAGCGGCTGGCGGCGAAACGCCCCCACAGGTAACCCGAGAGATACCACATCGGGAAGGCGATGATGATCCCCACCAGCAGCACCAGGCCGAGGTTGGCGCCGTAGAGCTCGGTGGCGGTGACCGGGCCGGGGTGCGGCGGCACGAACACGTGCATCACCGAAAACGCCGCCGCCGCCGGCAGGGCGTAGAGCAGCACCGGACCGCCGAGGCGTTTCGCCACCGCGAAGATGATCGGCAGCATCACGATCAGCCCGGCATCGAAGAAGATCGGGAAACCCATGATCAGCGAGGCGATACCCAGCGCGAACGGCGCGCGGGCCTCGCCGAAAAGCGACACCATCCGCTCGGCCAGCACCTGGGCGCCCCCGGAGTGCTCCACCAGCTTGCCCAGCATCGCGCCGAAGCCGACCAGCAGCGCCACCGAGCCCAGCGTGCCGGCGAAGCTGTCGGTCATGGTATCGACGATGGCGCCGGCCGGAATGCCGGTGGCGAAGGCGGTCAGCAGGCTGACCAGCACCAGCGTCGGAAAGGCGTGTAGATGAAAGCGGATGATCAATATCAGTAGCAGCGCGATCGCTGCGGCGGCGATGCCGAGCAGCGGCCCTGCCGTCAGGGTCTGCGTCCAGTCGTCCATGAGGCTCTCCCGAAAGTGGTCGTTGCGGTCCCACCGTTGCACGAAGTGATGTGTCTAAAAATACGACGTTGGTTTTGTTGCTCCATTGCTCAGCTCTGTTTCAGGCTCCGAAAGGTGTTGATTTTCGTAAAAAAAATCGTACTTCCGAGCGCGATATCGAACCTCTTTCGTCAAATTCGTTGTTTTTTTACAACGAAGTGCCACGAGGCTTGGACGATTTGAACATTTGTCAGGTGCGACCAACACGTGAAAGGTCACCCTTATCGTCGGACAGCCCATCATGTATCGCCAATATTTTTATTTTCTGACCGCTGCGTTGATCGCGGCCACCTTCGTCATCGGCATTTTCTGACCGCCTCTGCTCTGGTCGCTGCTCCTGTGGATACCGTTGGCACTCGTTGGCTGGCGGGATCTCCGCTCGCCCCACGACGTGCTCTACAACTATCCGCTGATCGGGCATCTTCGCTACCTGCTCGAATTCGTGCGCCCGGCTTCGCGAGCCCAGCGATGGCCGGCCCATCGGCATCGGCCGCTGTCTGGGCAAATGCAGCGAATTTCCGAGCATCTGCAAGGCGATGGTCGAGACCGAGACACTACTCTTCTATGTCATCGTGATCGAAGGTGCCGGAGTCGGCTCCGGGCCGCCGTGGTGGATCGATTCTGAAAACTCGCCTTGCGATAGACCGACGCGTGCTAGGCTCGACGGCAGCCCTCATGGTCTGGAGAACTCCATGCTTTGCTTTCCCCCTCATCGTTATCGCGCGGCCGACCCGGATACCGCCGGCTCCCCGTGCGAAGACCCTCATCGTTGGCTGGAAGCGGTCGACAGTTCCGAGGCGCTGGCCTGGGTCGAGGATCAGAACCGGCGGACGCTAGAGCGCTTCGAAGACGCCGAGTTCGAGACGTTGCAAACGGGATTGCGCGAGATCCTCGACGCCGACGACCGCATCCCGTTCGTGGTCAAGCGGGGCGAGCACTACTACAACTTCTGGCAGGATGCCGAGCACCCGCGCGGCTTGTGGCGGCGGACCACATGGGAATCCTATCGCCAGTCGCGACCGGCGTGGGAGGTGCTGATCGACGTCGATGCCCTCAACGCCGCCGAGGGCGAGAACTGGGTCTGGCATGGCGCCAGTTGCCTGGAGCCGGAGACGCCGGAAGCCCGCTGGGAGCGGGCGCTGGTATCGCTCTCCCGCGGTGGCGCGGATGCCGACGTGACCCGCGAGTTCGACCTGATCGACAAGCGCTGGGTCGGAGCCGGCGATAACGGCGAGGCCGGTTTCGAGCGCCCGGAGGCCAAGGGCGGCATGAGCTGGATCGATCGCGACACGCTGTTCGTCTATACCGATTTCGGTGCCGACTCCTTGACCAGCTCCGGCTACCCGCGCTGCGTCAAGCGCTGGCGCCGGGGCCAGCCCATGGCCGAGGCGACCACGCTGTTCGAGGCGGGCAAACGGGAACTGATGGCCATCGGTTTCCGCGACCGTACCCGCGGTTTCGAGCGCGATTTCATCCATCATGCGCTGGCGTTCTACGAGCAGCGTCTGATCGAGCTGCTGCCCGATGGCGAGGCGTTCCCCATCGAAGTGCCGCTCTCGGCCCAGGCGGTGGTGCACCGGGACTGGTTGCTGGTCCACCTGCGCGACGACTGGACGCAGGGGAGCGAGAGCGAGACCGCCGTGAGCTACCCCAGCGGCGCGCTGCTGGCGATCGACTACCCGGCGTTCAAGCGGGGCGATCGCGGTTTCACGGTGCTGTTCACGCCGGATGCCCACCGCTCGCTGGAGGGTTTCGAATGGACGCGGCACTACCTGGTGCTGGATATCCTCGAGGACGTCAAGCACCGGCTTCAGGTGCTGACGCCGGGCCAGGGCGACGACTGGGCGCCACAGCCGATCCCGGGCTTGCCGGACGCCGGTGAGATCGGCGTCGCGGCCGTGGATGACGAGGAGAGCGATGAGCTCTTCGTCATCACCACCGACTATCTCACGCCCACCACGCTCTCGCGGATGGATCTGGCGCAACGCGATCCGGCGGCGTCGGACGAGCGGCTGGAGACGATCAAGCGCGCGCCGAGCTTTTTCGAATCGCAGGGGATGCGGGTCACCCAGCGCTTCGCCACCAGTCAGGACGGTACCCGGATCCCCTATTTCCTGGTGCTGCCGGCCGGAGTGGAGGGCGCAACGAGTGGCCATGGCGATAGGCCGGCCCAGCCGCTGCCGACGCTGCTCTACGGCTACGGCGGCTTCGAGATATCACTGACCCCGCACTACATCGCCGGGGCCGGGCGCAGCTGGCTTTCGCGCGGCGGCGCCTATGTGGTCGCCAATATCCGGGGCGGCGGCGAGTATGGCCCGCGCTGGCACCGCGCCGCGCTCAAGGGCGAACGCCACAAGGCGTTCGAGGATTTCGCCGCGGTGGCGGAAGACCTGGTCGCCACCGGCATTACCACCCCGGAACGGCTCGGCATCCAGGGCGGCTCCAACGGCGGCCTGCTGGTGGGCAACATGATCACCCGCTACCCGGACCATTTCGCCGCGGCGGTGTGCGCAGTGCCGCTGCTCGACATGCGCCGCTATCACCAGCTGTTGGCCGGCGCCTCGTGGATGGCGGAGTACGGCGATCCGGACAGCGCCGACTGGGACGATTTCCTCAAGGGCTATTCGCCCTACCACAACCTGCGCGAGGGCGTGGACTATCCTGCGGTGCTGTTCACCACCTCGACGCGGGACGACCGCGTACACCCCGGCCACGCCCGCAAGATGATGGCGAAGATGGCGGCGATGGGTGCAGGTGACGTCTACTATTTCGAGAATACCGAGGGCGGCCACGGCGGCGCGGCGGACAACGCCCAGCGGGCGAAGCTGAGCGCGCTGGCGTGGCGGTTTTTGTGGGATCGGTTGGGCGCGGCCGGTTAGAGCGCCTCGTGGCCGCCTGGCAGGCCCGACCGACGCGGGCGCGACGGCGTCAGTCCGACGCGCTCAGCACCGGGAGCCGATACCAACGCACGGCGTTGTCGTGAAGGATCGCCCGACGGGCGTCCGGCGCCGCATCGGCGATGGCCTGCTCGACCATGGCGAGCCAGGTCGCGTAGCTCGCATTGAGCCCGGTAACTGGAAAATTGCTGGCATAGAGACAGCGCTCGGCACCGAAGATGCCGATGGTCTCGGCTAGCAGCGCGATATTCTGGTGCTCATCCCAACTCGCCATGGGGCTTCCCAGTTCCGAGAGCTTGACCGCGACGCTGGGGTTGGTCGCCAGCGCCCGCATGCCCTCGCGCCAGCGTGCCAGTCCTGGCTCGCTGCGGTCCCAGGGCAGGCCGGTATGGTTGAGAATCACGCGCAGGTTGGGGGTCTCTTCCAGCGCCCTGGCGGCATCCGCAAGGTGCCAGGCCGGCACCCGCAGATCCCAGGACAGCTCGCGCTCCTCCAGTAGACGCAGCCCGCGGGTCCAGCCGGCATCCTGCAGCGAGCCGGGTGCGCCAAGCGTACCGTCGTATCGATCGGGACGTGCAGCCGTCACCGGTTTGGCGCGCACGCCGCGAAACAGCGGCGAATCCATCTGGCGATCGAGCTGTGTCTCGCAGGCTGGATCGGCTAAGGCCGCCCAGCCCACCAGTGCCACCGGCAGTCCCTGCTGCTCGGAGAGCTGCGTTAGCCAGCGGGTTTCGACCTCGGGCGCTTGACGAGTCGACTCGGCCTCGCAGTGCACCGTGCCCGCCAGGCGATAGCCCGGAGGTATCAGCGTCCGGATGTCCGCTGGCAGGAACGGTTGGCGAATTGCGGCGTAATCGCCGAGGAAGAAGTGATCGTCGACCTCCTCCTCGAGCCACGGATAGTGCACGCTGCCGTCCAACGCCCAGAAGTGGTGATGGCTATCGATCAGGAGCTGTTCGCTCATAAGGGGGGACCTCAATTTGCCAGCCAGTAGAGCGGCACGGTGATGATCTGCGGGAACGCCACGAACAGCAGCAGCAGTGCGACGTAGGCCGCGACGAAGGGCAGTACGCCCATGACCGCTTTCTCGAACTTAATCTGGCCCACGCTGGTGATGACGTTGAGCACGTTGCCCACCGGTGGCGTGATCAGGCCGATGGCGCAATTGAGCACGAACATGATGCCGAAGTAGACCGGATCGATGCCGGCGATCTTGACGATCGGCATCAGGATCGGCGTCAGCACCAGGATCGTCGGCGTCAGATCCATCACCATGCCGACGATCAGCACGATAGCCATGATCGCCAGCATCAGCAGCCGGGGATGATCGGCCAGCGGGGCCAGCAGACCTGCCACCATCATCGGCAACTGGGCGATGCTGATCAGCCAGGAGGCGACGCTGGCCGCCGCCACCAGGAACATCACCACGGCCGTGTTGCGCGCTGCCTGCGTCAGTACCTCATACAACTCGACGAGATTGAGTTCCCGATAGATCAGGGTGGATACCAGCATGGCGTAGACGGCCGCGACCACACCGGCCTCGGTGGGGGTGAAAATGCCGGTCTTGATACCGCCGATGATGATCACCGGCAGCAATATGGCCCAGAAGCTCTGGCGCAGCGCGGTCAAGCGCTCGGCACCAGTGGCCTTCTTTGCCACCACCAGATCCTCCTTGCGGGTGATGAACATCCACATCAGCACCAGGGTCGCGCCCATGATCAGCCCCGGAACGATGCCGGCCAGGAACAGCTTGCTGATCGAGATGCTGCCCGCCACCCCGATGATGATCAGCGGAATGGAGGGCGGGATGATCGGGGCGATGATCCCGCCGGCCGCCATCAGCCCGGCGGAGCGGCCCTGTGGGTAGCCTGCCTGGCGCATCATCGGCAGCAGCATCGATCCCAGTGCCGCGGTATCGGCGACGGCCGAGCCTGACAGGCTGGCCATGACGATGGCGGCGAAGATGGCAACGAAGCCGAGCCCACCCTTGCGGTGCCCCACGAAGCTCATCGCCAGCAGCACGATGCGCTTCGACAGGCCGCCGCGCGACATCACCTCGCCGGCCACCAGGAAGAAGGGAATCGCCAGCAGCGTGTAGCTGTCGGCGCCGTTGATCAGGTTCTGGGCCAGGATCTGTGAATCGAACAGCCCCAGATGCAGCATCAGCACCACGGCGCTGACCAGCAGGGCGAAGGCGATCGGCAGGCTGAGCCCGATCGAGGCCAGCAGCGAGACGAGGAACAGGCCTATGGTCATGGTGCCATCTCCTGGCGGTTCGGCATCGATGTGGGCGGGGTCGGCATCAGCAATCGCAACGTCAGGATCAGCGACATCAGGACTCCGGCGACCAGCCCGGCCAGATAGAAGACGCCCACGGGGATGCCGCTGATCGGGGACAGGTCGCTCCAGTTGAGCAGCGTCTGGGCATAGCTGCCCTTGACCAGCATCAGACAGCAGACCAGCATCGCCAGCGTCACCAGCCGCCGCAGCACGGCCTGCGCCCTACGCGGCAGGCGATCCGAGAACGTCGTCACGCTGAGGTGTTCGTGTCGCATCAGGCCCACGACGGTGCCGAGAAAGATCACCCATACGAACAGGAACCGCGACAGCTCGACGCTGATCGAGATGCCGCTATTGAAGCCGTAGCGCAGCACGACATTGGCGAACACCAGCGCGATCATTGCCACCAGGGCCAGTACCATCACCAGATTGAGGGTTTTTTCGGTGAGGCGTGACAGGCGACACAGCGTCTTCTGGAACGAGCCAAGGGGCGTACGGACGCTCGCTTGTGCCGGTCTGGACATGATGGGCCTCTCTGCAGGTGGCAATCGGTGGTCGATCGTGTTGGACAGCCGCCACGGCGCCGGTCTATTCCGTTTTGGTCGTCGTGGGCCTTGCCGCCTGGATGGCCTCGATCAGCTCGGTGCCGTACTGCTCGGCGAAGCTGGCCTGCACCGGAGCGGAGACGATATCGCGCATCGAGGCGCGATCCGGCTCCTCGACAATCTGCATGCCCTGCTGCTTGAGAAATTCGAGGTCGCCGGTCAGGCGTCGGGCGAGTTCCTCGCGTTCGAACGTCGCCGAATCGATGGCGGCCTGGACCAGCAGCTGCTGGTACTCCGGGCTCAAGCCATCGAACCTGGCCTTGTTCATGACCAGGGGGGCCGCGGTATAGGCATGCGCCGTGAGCGACAGGTAGTCCTGAACCTCGTAGAAATTGGCCGAGCGGATCAGGCTGACCGGGTTCTCCTGTCCATCCACCGTGCGTGTCTCCAGCGCCGTGAACAGTTCGGTGAACGGCATCGGCGTCGGGTTGGCGCCCAAGGCCTTGAAAGCGGCGATATGGGCCGGATTGGGCGTGGTGCGCAGCGTCAGCCCTTTGATGTCGTCCGCACTCTCCACCGGATGCCGGGAGTTGGTCAGGTTGCGAAAGCCGATCTCCCAGAACGCCAACCCCTCGAGGTCGTGATCGCCGAGCCTGGCGAGCAGGGATTGACCGATCTCGCCGTCCAGCACGGCATAGGCATGGGCGTAGTCGTCGAATAGAAACGGCAGGTCGAGCACGTTCAGCTCGCCGACCAGGCCGGTGTAGTAAGGGTTGCCGGTCAGCACGATATCGACCTGGCCGCCGCGGGCGCTGGCCACCAGGGCGGTGTCGCTGCCCAGCTGGCCGCTGGGGAAGACGCGGATCTGCAGATCGCCGCCGCTGCGCTCGTCGACGAGATCGGCAAAATGCTCCGCGGCGAGATGCTGGGCGTCCTCCACCGGATGGGTGTGGGCGAAGTTGAGCGTCGTGGCGGCCTGGGCGTTGGCGGAAGGCACGAGCACCGCCGCGGCGGCCATCAGGATAGCGAGGAGGGGGCGAGACATTGGGTTCTGGACGGTCATGCAGGCGATCTCCGATTGAGGGCATCCAACTGACGCGTCGATCCTGCGATCAACATGTCCTGGCACGACAGGGAAGCGCCGTGCCGGAAGAGCTCGAACCCGCCGGACGGAAGCCGACTCGAGACGGCTTCTGCGTCGGGGTATGTCGGCGCCAGGCGCGAGCCCGGTTGTCGGTCCATCGATGCGCTTCTGCACCGAGATTGCGCCTAAACGGCTAATGTATACATTATACGTTGGTCGCTTTGGCGTTCCGTGAGACCTAGCCTTTAGTCCCGTAGGCCGTCGTCGGCCGCTGCCGAATGAGCGGCGAGCGCTGGTCACGACCGATCGCCTGCGCTTCGGTTTACTCCGCCCCCCTACAGATGAGACCTGGGCTGCGTCATACTGCGACCCATTCAATCTCTCTTTGGGAAGACCTCACCGATGAGTCAGAACACCGTCAAGCTCGGCGTGGTGATGGACCCCATCGCCGACATCACCTACAAGAAGGACACCACCCTGGCGCTGCTGTGGGCGGCGGAGGCGATGGGCTGGTCGCTCCACTATCTCGAGCAGGAGGATCTCTACCTCTACGAGGGGCGAGCCATGGGCAGCGCGCGCCCGCTCAAGGTGCATCGAGATCCGCAGCACTGGTTCGACCTCGGCGAGCGCGAGGCGATGCCGCTGGGTGAGCTGGACGTGATCCTGATGCGCAAGGACCCGCCGGTGGACGGCCACTTCCTCAACGCCGTGCACCTGCTGGCGTTTGCCGAGCGCGAGGGCACGCTGGTGGTCAACCCGACCCGGGCGCTGTTCGAGTGCAACGAGAAACTGTTCGCCCAGCAGTTCGCCCACTGCATCCCGCCGACGGTGGTGTCGTGCCGCGACGCGGTGCTGCGCGCCTTCCAGGCCGAGCATGGCGACACCATCTTCAAGCCGCTGGATGGCATGGGCGGCACCGGCATCTTCCATATCGGCCCCGANGGCCGCAATCTCGGCGCGGTGATCGAGCAGCTCACCGAGCGTGGCCAGCGCCAGATCATGGCCCAGCGCTATCTGCCGGAGATCAAGGATGGCGACACCCGGATCCTGCTGGTCGACGGCGAACCGGTGCCCTACGGCCTGGCGCGCATCCCCAGTGCCGGCGAGACCCGCGGCAACCTGGCCGCCGGCGGGCGCGGCGTCTCCCGTGAGCTGACCGATCGCGACTACTGGCTGGTGGAGCAGGTGCAGCCGATGATTCGCGACAAGGGGTTGCTGTTCGTCGGTCTCGACGTGATCGGCGACTACATCACCGAGATCAACGTCACCAGCCCCACCTGCGTGCGCGAGATCGACGACCAGCGCGGCACCGACATCGCCGGGCTGCTGATGACCGCGATCGCCGGACGGCTGGAGGGCCGGGGCTGAGAGCCTGGAGGGGCAGAAGTGTTACAATGAGCCCATTTCCCCTATGACCGGCGCTCGCGGCTCGAGCGCCGAATCGCTGCGCGATGTCCGATGGAGCCCTATGCCAACGATCAGGCCAACATCCATGCCTACGCCGATGCAGAGCCTCAAGCACTACTTCCTGATGGCGATGCCGCACCTGGAAGATCCCAACTTTGCCGGGACGCTGACCTATCTCTGCGATCACGATGACGACGGCACCCTGGGCGTCATCGTCAACCGGCCCTCCGAGCTGACCCTGGATGGGCTGTTCGAACAGCTCGACATCGAATCCGAGCCCGGCCCGCACAACGACGTGCTGGTCTACAACGGCGGACCGACCTATCGCGATCGCGGTTTCATCCTGCATCGCGGCAACGCCAGCGACTGGGACTCCAGCATCCAGGTCGCCGAGGGTCTGGCGCTGACCACATCGATGGACATGCTGCAGGCGATCGCCCAGCGGCGCGGCCCCGAGCACTATCTGGTGACACTGGGCTGCGCGGGATGGAAATCCGGCCAGCTCGAGGACGAGCTCAAGCAGAACACCTGGCTGATCGCCGAGGGTGACGCCGCGATCCTGTTCGATCGCCCGCCGGAGCAGCGCCTGAGCGCCGCCGCCGGTATCCTCGGCGTCGATCTCAACCTGATGACCCGCGACGCCGGGCACGCCTGATGGCATCGGCGACCGGCGACCGGATCGGGCAGCGTTTGGTGATGGCGTTCGACTACGGTACCCGACGCATCGGCGTCTCGGTCGGTAACGAGATGCTGCGCTCCGCCAGTGGCCTGGAGCCGCTGCCCGCCCGCGACGGCATTCCCGACTGGGTCGTCGTCGAGAAGCTCCTGGAGGAGTGGCAGCCGGACCTGCTGGTGGTGGGGCTGCCGATCCACGACGACGGCAGCGAGTCCGACATGAGCGTGCGGGCGCGCAAGTTCGGCAATCGGCTGCACGGCCGCTTCGGCAAGCCGGTGGAGATGTTCGACGAGCGCGGTACCACTCGCGCCGCCAAGCAGATCGCCAGGGAGCAGGGCCACAAGGGCAACTACCGCGATCGTGGCGTCGACGGCATCGCCGCCCAGCTGATTCTCGAAAACTGGTTCAACCGCGAGTCGCTCCCGTCCGGTATCCCCGGCGTACGGTGACCATCGCCTGAGGAAGAGAATGGATGTCTGATGATGTCGGTGCCCGCCTGCGGGCTCTGAGAACCCTACGCGGCATTTCCCAGCGGGAGCTGGCCAAGCGCTGCGGTGTCACGCATTCGAGCCTGTCGCTGATCGAGCAGGGCAAGGTCAGCCCCTCCGTCAGTTCGCTGAAGAAGATCCTCGATGCCATCCCCATGAGCGTGGGGGATTTCTTCACCATGGACCTGGAGAACCGCAACCAGGTCTTCTACGGCGCCGACGAGCTGACGGACGTCGGCAGCGGTGACGTGATCTACAAGCTGGTGGGCGCCAACCGCGATGCGCGGGCATTGTCGTTCATGATCGAGACCTACCCGGCCGGCAGCGATACCGGGCGCGAGATGATCGCGCACCAGGGAGAGGAGGCCGGGGTGATTCTCGACGGCGAGATCGAGATCACCATCGGTGCCCAGACACGGCTGCTGGTGGCAGGCGAGGCGTACTACTTCAACACCAACATACCGCACCGCTTCCGCAATCCCGGCAAGTCGGCCTGCCGTCTGGTCAGCTGCGCCACGCCCGCCAAGACGTTCTGATCGCTCGTGGCAGCCTGCCACGAGCGGCTCGGTTCATGACGGCTTCACGGCGATAGCGACATCCAGACACTCTTGAGCTCGGAGTACTCCTCCAGCGAGTGGTGCGACTTGTCGCGCCCGTTGCCGGACTGCTTGACGCCGCCGAAGGGTACGGTCTGGTCGCCGCCGGCCCAGTTGTTGACGAAGACCTGGCCGGAGTGAAGGCGTCGCGTGACCCGCATGATGCGATCGATGTCCTGGCTCCAGAAGCCAGCCGCCAGCCCATAGTCGCTGTCGTTGGCCATCGCGATCGCCTCCTCTTCGGTATCGAAGCCGAATACCGAAAGCACCGGGCCGAAGATCTCCTCCCGGCCGATGACCATGTCGTCGGTGACACCGTCAAAGACGGTGGGGCCGATGAACAGGCCCGGCCCGTCGAGCGACTTGCCGCCCATGCGCAGCCGCGCCCCTTCTTCCACGCCCTGGCGGATATAGTCCAGCACCCGCTCGTACTGCGTACGGTCGACGATGGCGCCCATGAAGCTGTCGGGATCCAGCGGATCGCCCGGCTGCATCGATTCGGCGGCGGCGAGCAGCTTGTCGACGAAGGCGTCGCGCACGCTGTTTTCCACCAGCAGGCGGGATCCGGCGATGCAGACCTCCCCCTGGTTGTAGAAGATCGCCTCGGCGGCGTGGCGGGCCACCCGGTCCAGATCCTGGCAGTCGGCGAAGACGATGTTCGGGCTCTTGCCGCCACATTCGAGGTACACCCGCTTCAGATTGGATTGCCCGGCATACTGCAGCAGCTGCTTGCCGACGCCGGTCGAGCCGGTGAAGGCGAGGCAGTTGACCTCCATGGAGAGTGCCAAGGCCTTGCCGACGGTGTGGCCGAAGCCCGGCAGCACCTGGAAGACGCCGCTCGGCAGGCCCGCCTCTCGCGCCAGCGAGGCCAGGTACAGGGCGGAGAGCGGTGACTTCTCGGAGGGCTTGAGAATGACGCTGTTACCCGCGGCGAGGGCGGGGCCGATCTTCCAGGCCGTCATCATCAGCGGGAAATTCCACGGCACGATGGCGGCGACGACCCCCAGCGGTTCGCGCAGCACCAGCGCAAGGGTATCGTCGCCGGTCGGTGCCACTTCGCCGTAGAGCTTGTCGATCGACTCGGCCTGATGGCGAATGCAGCCGATGGCGCCGCTGACATCGCTCTGGGCGCTGTTGATCGGCTTGCCCATGTCCAGCGTGTCGAGCAGGGCCAGCGTATCGCGATGGCTCTCCATCAGCGTGGCCAGGCGCAGCATGAGGAGCTTGCGCTCGGTAGGCGCCAGCCGGGCCCAGTCACCGCGCTCGAACGCCGCGCGGGCCACGGTCACGGCCTTGTCGGCGTCGGCGGCATCGCAGCTCGCCACGTCGGCCAGGGTGTCTCCCGTCGCGGGGTTGATCGTGGCGAAGGTCTCGCCGCTTGCGGCCGCCACGAACTCGTCGTCGATGAAGGCGCGTGTCTCCAGATTGGCGGTAACGGCGGCGGCTCTGGCCTGCCAGTCGGCCAGCGTTGGTGTCAGGCTCATGTGAATGTCTCCTTCGTTGCCGAAATGGTGGCCCCTCGGGCCTGCAGCCGGCGTGCCGTTTCATCCAGTGCGGCGGTCGCCAGCGCGATCAGCTCGTCGATCTGCGCCTCGGTGATGACCAGCGGGGGGGAGATGATCATCGTGTCACCCACGGAGCGCATGACCAGCCCGAGCTCGAAACAGACGTCTCGACAGGTCTCGCCGGCCTTGAGGGATTTGTCGAAACGCGCGCCGGTGGCGCCATCGGCCACGATCTCGAGCGCGCCGATCAGCCCCAGCGAGCGTGCCTCGCCAATGAGCGGATGTCGTTCGAGCGCCTTCCAGTGCTTCGCCAGATACGGCCCCGTCACCTGGCGCACCTGCTCGATAACCCCTTCGGCTGCCATCAGCCTGAGGTTCTCGAGTGCAACGGCGGCACAGGCAGGATGCCCGGAGGAGGTGAAGCCGTGATGGAATTCGCCGCCGTCGTCGATCAGCACCCGGGCGACACGATCGCCGACCAGTACGCCACCGATCGGCAGATAGCCTGATGACAAGCCTTTGGCGACCGACATCAAATCCGGTTCGAGACCGTAGTGGACGCTGCCGAACCACTCGCCCAGGCGACCAAAGCCACAGATGACCTCATCCATGACCAGCAGAATGTCGTAGCGCGACAGCACCTCCTTGATCGCCGGCCAGTAACTCTCCGGCGGGATGATTGCGCCTCCCGCGCCCTGCACCGGCTCGGCGATGAAGGCCGCGACCTTGTCCGGCCCCAGCGCCTGAATGCGCGCCTCCAGGTCGTCGGCGCAGACCCTGCCGAACGCTTCGGGCGACATCTCCCGCCCCTCGTCGAACCAGTAAGGCTGGCGGATATGGGCGATGCCCGGCACGCAGGGCCCGCCCTGGGCCTGCATCGGCGCCATGCCGCCCAGGCTCATGCCGGCCACCGTCGAGCCGTGATAGGCGTTGTCGCGGCCGATGACCCACTGCTTGTCGGGCTGACCCTTGAGCGCCCAGTAGCGGCGCACCATGCGTAACACCGTGTCGTTGGCCTCGGAGCCGGAGCCGGTGAAGAACACGCGGTTGATAGGGCCCGGCGCCAGGCCGCAGAGGACTTCGGCCAGCTCGGCCGCCGGCGGGTGGGTCGTCTTGAAGAAGCTGTTGTAGTAGGGCAGCTGCTGCAACTGCCGGGTAGCGGCATCGACCAGCTCCTGGCGGCCGTAGCCCAGGTTGACGCACCACAGCCCCGCCATCGCATCCAGGATCTGCCGGCCTTCGTCGTCCTCGATATAGACGCCGTGGGCACCGGTGATGAGGCGACTGCCTTCGTTACCCAGTGCCTTGAAGTCGGTGAAAGGGTGCAGGTAGTGATCGCGGTCGAGCGCCTTGAGTCTTGCCGCGTCTGACGGTGTCATTGGCGTGGTTCTCATCGTGAAAGCATCTCTAGCGTGCGTTCAGGTGGCATCGCCACGGCAGGCGCTGGCAAACCCCTCGAAGATAGCGGCGTAGAGAGGATGCTCTCTCGGCTGCCACTCGGGGTGCCATTGCACCGCCAGGGTGAAGTTCGGCGCATCGATCACCGACACCGCCTCGATGAGGCCATCCGGGGCAACCGCCTCGACGCGCAGGCCTTCACCCAGACGATCGATGCCTTGTTGATGCAGCGAGTTGACGCTGGCTCGGGGTTCCTGGAAGAGCGCTGCCAGCCGACCGCCGGGTCGAATGTCGAGCGAGTGGGTCGGCGAGTACTGTTCCGACCTGTCGCCCTCCGGCTCGCGATGATCGAGTTTGCCTTCCACTTTCTGGACAGCCTGATAGAGGGTCCCGCCGAACGCGACGTTGAACTCCTGGAAGCCACGACAGATGCCGAGCAAGGGTAGGCAACGCTCGAGCGCCAGGGGAATCCATGTCATTGCCGCCGAATCACGGTCACGATCTTCTCGCGTATTCTCGGCAATGCGGTTGGCACCGTAGCGATCCGGTAGGACGTTGGTGTAGCTCCCCGTCAGCACCAGACCGTCGAGGCGGTCCAGCAGCGCCCCGGCGGCACACGTCTCCACGTCCTCCCATACCGGGAGCATGACCGGCTCCAGCCCATAGTCGCGGAGGGTACGCACGTACTTGTCGGTGACCATGTGGGCGGGGTGGCCCTCCACGATGCGGCGGCAGGCAATGACGCCAACCAGAGGTCGAATGGCCATGGAGCCTCCTGTGTCATGACGGGTGTTATGTTTTGCTCAACATACCGGGGTTCATATTTCTTGCCAAGCCAAAGTGGTCATGATGGCCGCAAGTTAATATTAAATATATGTTTTAAAAGAGTTTATTGTAATTTCTGTCTGCTTTTTCATTTCTTTCATCAGCCATTTGGCGTAAATAATTTGACAACAATCGGCCTCGACGAAAAGATATCGACGATCAAGACAAACGTTCACAGGTGACATCATGTCCACCCTTGCCGCCGACGAGGCGCGTGATTTTCTCGCCCTTCACCCCGAAATAGACAGCATCGACTTGCTGTTGAGCGATCTCAACGGGGTCATGCGAGGTAAGCGTATCCCTCGCGGCAATCTCGAAAAGGTCTATCGGGATGGCGTCAGCCTGCCTGGATCGGTCTTTGCGCTCGATATCACCGGAAACACGGTGGAGGAGACCGGGCTCGGCCTCGAGACCGGTGATGGCGACCAAATCTGTCGGTCCATTCCCGGCACCCTCATGCCCACGCCTTGGCTACGCGGGGGAAAGCAGGCGCAGCTGCTGATGGATATGCGTGACGATGAGGGCGGCCCCTTCTTTGCCGATCCGCGTAACGTGCTCGCCCGTCAGATCCGACGCCTGGCGGAGCTCGGATGCAGGGCGGTCGTGGCTCTCGAGCTCGAATTCTACCTGATCGACCGCTCTCGCGATGACCTTGGCATGGCTCAGCCGCCGCGGTCGCCGGCCACCGGTGAACGTGCCACCGAAAGCCAGCTCTACTCGATCAGCGAGCTCGACGAGTACGCCGATTTCCTGGAAGACATTCAGGCGGCGGCGGAAGTTCAGCGATTGCCGCTGGATACCGCGCTCAAGGAGTGCGCACCGGGTCAGTTCGAGATCAACCTCATCCACACCGATGATGTGCTGCATGCCTGCGACAGTGCCGTCCTGCTCAAGCGCCTGATCAAGGGCGTGGCGCTCCGACACGGCTTCGAGGCCACGTTCATGGCCAAGCCTTACGGCGGTCAGGCCGGCAATGGCATGCACGTGCACATGAGCCTGCTCGACGAGTCGGGCCGAAACGTCTTTGCCGCCGAGAACGAGAATCCGCTGGGGACCGAGACCCTGCGGCATGCGATCGGCGGGCTCATGACCATGATGCCGGCATCGATGGCGCTGTTCGCGCCCAATCTCAACTCTTTCCGGCGCTTTCAGCCGGGCCTTTACGTACCCATGACGCCCACCTGGGGTTACGACAATCGTTCGGTGGCGCTGCGCATTCCCTCCGGCAACAACGCGGCGCGCCGGATCGAGCACCGGGTCGCCGGTGCCGATGCCAATCCCTATCTGGTGCTCGCGACGCTGCTGGCCTCCGTGATCCATGGCATCACCCAGCAGGTCTCGCCGGGGGAAGCCGTCACCGGCAACGCTTACGAGCAGTTCGCGCCGACATTGACCAACAGCTGGTCACAATCGCTGGACGTGCTCGAAGCCTCGGACGTGCTGAACGCCGCGCTCGGCGCCGACTTCCTGAAGGTGTTCCTCGCCAATCGCCGCTCCGAACGCGAGGCGGCAATGCAGGCGGTCAGTCGGCTCGAGTACGACTGGTATCTGCGTCACGTCTGATCGCGACCGCTTTTTTCACTGCTACAGGGCCTCGAGATGATAATCACAACTTTCCCTGGTGTTTCCGTTCCCGTCGAGTCTTGCAGGGGGCGTTGACGTTTCGAGATCGATCTTCGCGTGGTCTTTGGCGCTGCCTTCAGATCCCCAGTTTGTCACGAGTCTCGTAGTACCAGGCGCCCATTGCCGACAGCGGCACACGCAGTAGCCTGCCGCCCGGAAAGGGCAGGTGGGGCAAGCCGGCGAAGGCATCGAACCGCTCGTCGCGCCCGGTCATCACCTCGCTGATCAGGCGGCCAGCGAGATGCGTGCAGGTGACACCGTGCCCGGAATAGCCCTGGGCGTAATAGACGTTGTCGTTGATGACGCCGAACTGCGGCAGCCGATTCAGTGTCATCAGGAAGTTGCCGCTCCAGGCATAGTCGACCCTGACGTCCTTGAGCTGCGGGAATGTCTTGAGCATCTTGGGACGAATGACCGCTTCGATATTGGCTGGGCCTTCGTTGCCGTAGTTGACTCCGCCGCCGTAGATCAGCCGGTTGTCGCGAGTCAGGCGATAGTAGTCGAGCAGATAATTGCAGTCCTCGACGGCGATGTCATTGGGCAGCAATGTGCGAGCGAGATCTTCCCCGAGGGGTTCGGTAGCGATGATCTGGGTACCGCAGGGCATGGACTTGCCTTCGAGTGCCGGCATGACGCCGCTCATGTAGGCATTGCCGGCCATGACGACGCGATCGGCATGAACCCAGCCATCCGCCGTTTTCACGGTTACCGTCTGGCCATGAACGAGACTGACCACGGGGCTGTGTTCGAAAATCTTGCCACCGAGCGATTCGAAGGCCGCGGCTTCCCCCAGCACCAGATTGAGCGGGTGGAGGTGGCCGCCCGAGTGGTCGACCAGTGCGCCGGTGTAGCGGTCGCTGCCGATTTCACGCCGGTAGGCTTTACCCTCCAGCAGCTCGAGCTGGTCGTGGCCGTAACGCCGCCATAGCGCCTGGTGTGCCTTGAGGCCGTGGAGCTGTCGGGCGTTGCAGGCGGCGAAGAGGTTGCGCTCGCGGAGATCGCACTCGATGTCGTAGCTCGCGATGCGTTCACGAATGATGCGGTTGCCCTCGAACGCCATGTCGCCCAGTGCGCGAGCCGTCTCGGCGCCGTACTTGTCCTCGATCACGTCCATGTCGCGGCTGTAGCTGTTGACGATCTGTCCGCCATTGCGTCCGGAGGCGCCATAACCGACGCGAGCCGCTTCCAGTACGACGACGTCAAGCCCTTTTTCGGCCAGATGCAGCGCGGCGGAGATACCGGTGAAGCCGGCGCCGACGATGCATACGTCACAATGGATCTCGCCGCGCAATGGTTGGCGTGCGGGGCTGGAATTGGCCGATGCGGCATACCAGGACGCAGCATGAGACAGGGTGGCTCCGGTGTGCTTGACCCCTTGGCGCGTGGGCATGACAGACTCCGTATTGGTTATTTTATTCAACACTTTATGCCTATTCTACGGAGACGAAGGGCCTGAATCCAATGCAGATGGCGTGGTATATTTGCCACCTGTCGAGAAAAGCGGCGGTTGACGGCTTCCGCCGCCAACCGCCGTTCGGTGACCCGTTCCGGTACTCGCGCCGCTAGCGAGATCGGGCTTCCGACCACAACTGCTGCAGCAGCTGCAACTGCTCGCCGTCGACGGAGGGCGTCAGCGACAGCCGGGAGCGGGTGTCGGCATCGGGCATCACCGGTGGCTCGCGAAGTTCGGCGGACAGCATCGGTTGTGCCGCGGCGTTGGGCGAGGTGTACAGGTTGTAATTGGAAAGCTGGGCCGCGACGTCGGGGCGCAGCAGATATTCGATGAAGCGGCGTGCGTTGTCCGGATGCGGTGCCCGGGCCGGGATGGCCATCACGTCCACCCAGCGCTGCGAGCCTTCCCTGGGCACGAAAAAGCCGATATTGCCGTAGAGCTCCGGGTCTTCGCTCTGCTTGCCGGCCAGGTCGCCGTTGTAGGCAATGCCGGCGTGGATCACGCCGCTGGCGATCTGTTCGATGGTCGCGGTGGCGTCGACGAAGCCGACGAAATTGTCTCGCTCACGGGTGGCGACCACCAGCTTGGCGGCCTCGACCCAAGGGGCCTGGCCGACGCAATCGAACCCTTCGCCGAGATAGGCACAGATGGTCGAGAAGGTGAACTGGGCATCGCCCTTGAGCAGCGCAAAGGGGTAGTCGGCGTTGACGGCGGGATCGTACAGCAGTCCCCAGCTAGGATCCGGGTCGGGGAAGGTGTCGGTATTGTAGACGATGCCGGTCACACCCCACTGATACGGCACGGTGTAGATGTCCTCCGGGTCGTAGGCCGGGTGGCGGAAATCCGACATGATATTGTCGATGCCCTGCAGCGCTTGGCCTTGCTGCGATTGACCTTCCGGGACGAGTGGCTGGATCAGCTTCGCCCCGATGAGACGCGGCACGAAGTAGTCCGAGGGGATGACGATATCGTACTGGGCGTCGCCGCCGGCGTTCAGCTTGGCCAGCATCTCGGCGTTGGAGTTGTAGTAGTTCTGAACCACGTCGATGCCGGTTTCGGCCTCGAAGTCGGCGATGATCCCGGGATCCATGTAGTCGGTCCAGTTGAACAGGTTCAACTGTTTTTCCTGATCGTCGGCCATGGCGCCGCTGCCTATCATGCCGGCTGCGATCGCGATCACCCAGTTCGCGTATTTCATGATATTCCCCTGGTGTCCTGGAGACTTAGGTTCTCCCACCGCACTTCTCGCCTGGCGGTGTTCATACGCGCAGCAGCAGGTGCTCGCGCTCCCACGAACTGATCACGCGGAAGTAGGCGCGGTGTTCGGCGCGTTTGACCGCGAGATAGCTGTTGGTGAAACGTTCCCCGAGGATGTCGGCCAGTTCGGGACATTCCCGCAGCCGGTCCAGGGCCGGGCTGATGTCGTCCGGCAGCTTGCTGCCACTGGACCAGGCCGAGCCGACCATCGGCGGGCGCGGTTCCAACTGGCCGACCATGCCGAGATAGCCGCAGGCCAGCGAGGCCGCCAGTACCAGGTAGGGGTTGGCGTCGGCGCCGCCGAGGCGGTTCTCGACCCGGGTGGCGGCGGGCGAGGAGACCGGCACGCGCAGACCCACGGTGCGGTTGTCCATTCCCCAGTCGACGTTGACCGGCGCGGAACCGCTTGCCTCGTGGCGCATCAGCCGGCGGTAGGAGTTGACGTTGGGGGCCAGCAGCGGCATCGCTGCGGGCAGGTACCGTTGAAGACCACCGATGAAATGGTGGAACAGGGTGCTGGTGTGGCCCTCTTCACCGGCGAACAGGTTGTTGCCCTGGGCGTCGACCAGGCTCTGGTGAATGTGCATCGAGCTGCCCGGCTCGTTGGCCATCGGCTTGGCCATGAACGTGGCGTACATGCCGTGGCGCAGCGCGGTTTCCCGCAGCACACGCTTGAACATGACCACCTGATCGGCCAGCGCCAGCGGATTGCCGTGCTGGAAGTTGACCTCCATCTGGCCGGCGCCCTCTTCATGGATCAGCGTGTCCAGGTCGAGATGCATCGCCTCGCAGTAGTCGTACATCTCTTCGAACAGCGGATCGAACTCGTTGACCGCATCGATGGAGAACGACTGACGGCTGCTCTCCTGGCGTCCGGTACGACCGATCGGCGGCTCCAGCGGGTAGTCTGAGTCGGTATTGGTCTTGACCAGGTAGAACTCGACCTCGGGGGCGACCACCGGGCGCCAGCCGCGCTGTTCGTAGAGTTCCAGAACGCGCTTGAGTACGTGGCGGGGCGAAAGATCGACCGGCTCGCCGGTGAGGTAGTAGCAGTCGTGAATGATCTGCGCGGTGGGGTCTTCGGCCCAGGGCACCAGGAAGGCGGCGTTGGGGTCGGGCACCAGCTCCATGTCCCGCTCGGCGGGATTCCAGAAGCGGATGTCCTCGTCGTCGGGATAACCGCCGGTGACGGTCTGGATGAAGATCGAGTCCGGCAATCTTGGCAGCCCGCCATCGAGGTACTTGCTGGCGGGCATGATCTTGCCCTTGAGGATGCCGGTGAGATCGGTAACCAGGCATTCGACCTCGGTGATGCCGTGCTGATGGAACCAGTCTTTGAGCGCTGGTGTTTCCTGACGGTGACCCATGTGAGCGTTCCGTGTGGTGATGGGTTGCCCGGACGTGGCCAGCGGCCGTGCCGGGCAGTGAGATCGGGAAACGGCGCCTCTACCGGGCCTGCACTTCCGACCACAGTTGCTGAAAGGTCTGCAGCTTCTCGCCCTCGAGGCTCGGGGTGAAACGCAGCACTTTCATCTCCTCGTCGGTGGGCTGGGCCGGCGGTTGCCTCAGTGCCTCTTCCAGATAGGGTTCGGCGGCGGCGTTGGGGCTGGCGTAGTAGTTGTAGTTGGAGAGCTGGGCGCCGATCTTGGCGTCGAGAATGAAGTCGATGAACTTGTGGGCCAGATCCGGATGGGGTGCCTGGGACGGAATCATCATCGAGTCGACCCACATCTCGGCGCCTTCCTTGGGGATCATGAAGTCGAGGTGCGCGAAGGTCTCCGGATCCTCGCTCTTGTACAGCAGGTAGTCGCCGTTATAGGACATGCCGACATGGGTCACGCCGCGCGCGAGCTGCTGCAGCGCCGGGGTGCCGTCGGAGAAGCCGGAAAAGTTGTCGCGATGCTTGGTCTCGATCATCAGCTTGGCGGCGTCGCGCCAGCTGTCGAGGTCGTCGCAGTCGTAGGCTTTGCCCAGCGACGCGCAGGCAGCGCCCATGGCGACCTGGCCGTCGCCCATGATCGCGAAGGGGTAGTCGGCGTTGACCTCGGGATCGAACATCAGCGACCAACTGCGAGGCGCGTCCGGGAAGGTATCGGTGTTATAGACGATGCCGGTCGTGCCCCACTGATACGGCGCCGAATAGGTGGAGCCTGGATCGAAACTCGGATCCTGGAACTGCGCCTTCACGTTGGCGAAATTGGGCAGCTTCGAGCGATCGAGCTTCTGTACCAGGCCGGTCTGGATCAGGCGCGGGACGTAGTAGTTCGAGGGCACGATGATGTCGTACTGGGAGGCCCCGCCGGCATTGAGCTTGGCGAACATCTCCGGCAGCGAGTTGTAGTAGTTCTGCACCACCTCGACGTCGTACTTCTGCTCGAACGCCGTGATGATCCCCGGGTCCATGTACTCGGTCCAGTTGAACAGGTAGAGCTTGTCGTCCGCGGCCTGGGCCTGGCTGACCAGCAGCAGGCTGCAGAAAGCGGCGGTGATGGCACGGGTGACGGGCTTTGACATCGGTTCTTCTCCTTGTTGTTCGACGGCTTTTCTTGACAGTTTTCCGAGCGGGCCCGACGCGGGGCTGGCGCTCAGACCTTGCGTTGGCGATTGAATACGAGACTGATCATGGCGGCCAGGGCCACCGCGCCGATCATCAAGGTGGCAATGGCATTGATCTCTGGTGTAACGCCTTTCTTGATCGCGCTCCAGATGTAGATCGGCAGCGTGGCACTCTCCGGCCCGGCGGTGAAGAAGCTGATCACGAAATCGTCCACCGACAGCGTGAACGACAGGAAAAACGCCGAGATCAGCGCCGGCTTGAGGGTCGGCAGCATGAAGTGAATGACCCGCTTCAACGGCGTGGCATAGAGATCCTTGGCCGCTTCGAACAGGCTCGGATCGAGCCCGACGAAGCGCGAGTAGACGATCAGCGCGACGAACGGGATCTGGAAGGTCACGTGGGCGATGACCATGGTCCCGAGCCCCGGCTGCAGCAGTCCGGTCAGGCGGTGGAACTGGACGAAGAACGCCATCTCGGAGATGCCGAAGACGATGTCCGGCAGCACGATGGGCAGGTAGATCAGCACGATCAGCCAGCCGAGCTTGCGATGGCGATGCCGGTACATGCCGTAGCCGATCAGGCAGCCGATGGCGAGCGCGATGACGGAGGAACAGATCGCCAGAATCAACGTGTTACCGAATGCCTCGATGATCTGCTCGTTGCCCAGCAGCTGGTGATACCAGCGCAGCGAGAACCCGGTCAATCGAGCGGCGCTGTTGGCGGCATTGAACGAGAACAGTACCACCACCGCCAGCGGCAGGTAGAGGAAGATCAGCGTCAGCCACCAGAACGCCGTCAGGGCTCGTCTCAAAGAGCTACGCTTGAGTGTGCGCTTTCTCATATCACCACCTCCTCGCCGCCGCCGAGGCGCTTGCCGATGCGGCGCATCGCGAACAGGCCGATGAAGGTCGCGATCAGCATCAGGATCGCGCCGGCGGCGCCCAGCGGCCAGTTCGAACCGCCGGAGAACTGGGTCGCCACCAGGTTGCCGAGCATCATCGCCTTGCCGCCGCCGAGAAGCTCCGGAATCACGTACATGCCGAACGCGGGGATCGCCACCAGCACCACGCCCGCGAGCAGGCCCGGCAGTGTCTGCGGGAAGACGGCGTGCCAGAACGCCCGGACCGGCTTGGCGTAGAGATCCTGCGCCGCTTCGACCTGGGCAGTGTCGAGCTTCTCGAAGGCGGCGTAGAGCGGCAGCACCATGAACGGCAGGAAGTTGTAGACGAGACCCAGTGTCACCGCGAAGTTGGAGGGATAGAGCCCCATGTTGGGCGAGATCAGGCCCATCATCTCGGCGAGGTTGGAGAGCGGCGTACCCGGCGCCAGCAGGTTCATCCAGCCGAAGGTGCGAATCACCTGATTGGTCCAGGACGGCACTACCACCAGCAGCAACATGATCGGACGCCACCGCGCCCGGCAGGTGGTGATGTAATAGGCGATGGGGTAGGCGACCAGCACCACCAGTCCGGTGGCGACGACGGTCTGCCACAGCGAGCGCAGCAGGGTGTAGAGATTGCCCGGGCTCCAGCCCAGAAAGCCGACGCCCGCCAGTTGCTCGAACGAATTCAGCGACAGCGGCAACTGCGGCAGCCCGTAGGGGCCGTTGGTCATGAATGCCACGGCCATCAGATAGATGCTCGGCAGTACCAGGAACACGATGATCCAGGCTGCGCCCGGGGTCACCGTAAACAGCAGGTGGCGGGTTTCGCTGACCACCGCATGGCGTCGCGAGGGTGTCTGCAGCATGTCGCTTCTCCTCAGGCCGCGACGCGGACCAGATCTTCCGGGCAGAGACCGATCGTCACCCGGTCGCCGACATCGTGCATGCGCTGGCCCAGGTTGCCGGCCACTGCCGTCAGGGGATGATCATTGACGGTCAGGCGGTATTCGATGCGGCTGCCGCGATAGAGCCGCTCTTCGACCGTGCCCTCGAGCCGGTTGTAGTCCGCGGGAATGTTGCCGCCCAGCTCCAGCGTCTCGGGGCGGATCAGCAGCCAGCCGTCGGGGGCGTCGCGCTGCTCGGCGGGGTCCAACTGCAGGCGTCCCAGCCCGGTGTCCACCCAGTTGTCCTCGCTGGCGGTGATGGCGAACAGGTTGTCGTGCCCCATGAAGCGGGCGACGAAGGCGTTGGCCGGATGCTCGTAGACTTCGCGGGGAGTGCCCACCTGCTGGATGATGCCGCTGTCGAGCACCGCGATGCGATCCGACATCACCATGGCCTCGTCCTGGTCGTGGGTGACGAACACGAAGGTCATGCCCAGGCGCTTCTGCAGGCGTTGCAGCTCGACCTGCAGCTGGCCCCGCAGGCCGGCATCCAGGGCTGACAGCGGTTCGTCCAGCAGCAGCACGTCGGGCTCGCAGACCAGCGCCCGGGCCAGGGCGATGCGCTGCTTCTGGCCTCCCGATAGCTGGTCGACGCGGCGCTCGACCAGCGGGCCGAGCTTGATGAATTCGGCCACCTCCGCCACCTTGCGGTTGCGCTCGGCGGCCGGTTCGCCACGCATGCGCAGGCCGAACGCCAGGTTGTCGCGCACGGAGAGGTGCGGGAATAGCGCGTAGGACTGGAATACCGTGTTGACGCTGCGCCGGTGTGGCGGCATGTCGATGACGTCCTTGCCGCCGATCGTCAGCTGGCCGTCGTCGGCCTCTTCCAGTCCGGCGAGGATGCGCAGCAGCGTCGTCTTGCCACACCCGGACGGCCCCAGCAGGGTGAAGAACTCGCCGGCCTTGATGTCCAGGTCGACGCCCGCCAGCGCGATGGCGTCGCGTCCGAATTGCTTGCGTAAACCCTGCATCCTGATCGAGGACGCGCCGCGCCTGTCTCTCGACGCCGTATCTGCCACTTCCGCTCGATCGGCGGTGTTCACGGTGTTCGTCAAATCGGTCATTGGGCAGTCCTCGTCGTTCTCGACGCTCGTCACAGCCGGTCGCGCAGCTTGTAGAAATGGGTCGCCAGTACCAGCAGGGGAGTCCGTAGCCACCGCCCCCCCGGAAATGTCCGGTGGGGCATGGCGGAAAAGAGGTCGAAGCGCTCGCTTTGCCCGGCAATGGTCTCGGCCAGCAGCTTGCCGGCCAGCCCCGCCAACGCCATACCGTGGCCGGAGTAGCCCTGGGCATAAAAGACATTGGGCGCCAGCCGGCCGAAGTCCGGCGCGCGATTCATCGTGATGGCCACGTCTCCCCCCCAGCGATATTCGATATCGATCTCCTTCAACACCGGGAACAGGCGCCGTATCTTGGCGTCGGTGCGCGCCTCCAGACCTTGCGGCGGGGGGCCGTCGTAACTCCCCTCCCCGCCGTAGATCAGGCGCCGGTCTCTCGACAGGCGATAGTAGTCGAGTACGAAGTTGGCATCCGACAAGGCGTCGTTTCTCGGGAGCACCTGAGCGGCCTGCTGCTCGGTCATGGGCGCGGTGGCGATCATGTAGTTGGCCGCTTTCATGATGCGCCCGCTCATTTCGGGCACCAGCCTGTCCCCGTAGGCGTTGGTGGCGATCACGACGTGATCGGCAGTGACGCGGCCGCGTTCGGTGACGACGTTGGCCTGCTGGCCGTGCTGGATATCGACCACGGGGCTGAACTGATGAAGGATCGCGCCGGCCCGTTGAGCGGCCCGGGCCAGACCGAGCGTGTAGTTGAGCGGATGCAGGTGGCCCGCTTCGCGCTCCCAGAGCGCCGCCGGGTAGGCATCGGTGACGACGTGTTCGCGCAGTGCGTCGCCTTCCCGCCACTCGAGCCCGTGATAGTCGAAGTCGCGGGCCATTCGCTCCTGCGACTCCCTGAGCCCGACGACATGGCGAGGTTTGACCGCCGCGTGAAGGTAGCCCCAGGACAGGTCGCAGGGGATCTGGTGATGCTCGACGAGGTGGGCAGTCAGCCTGACGGCTTCACGGCTCATTTCCCAGATATCGCGGGCGGCCGATAGCCCCAAGGCCTTCTCGACGGTGTGTATGTCGGTGCCCAGGCCAGGCAGTATCTGCCCGCCGCTACGTCCAGAGGCCCCATGACCCACGTCCAGTGCTTCGAGCAGGATGACCCGATATCCCCGCTGGGCCAGGTGCAGTGCGGTGGAACAGCCGGTGACGCCTGCGCCGATCACGCAGACATCGGTGCGATGATCGCCCTCCAGCGGAAGCGCTGGCTCCAGCTCGACGGCGATGGAGTCCCGATACCAGGAGGAGGTTGTCGCCGACGACGAATAAACTGTCATAGGATGTCCGTCTTGGGTTGCGCGCTGCGCTTGTAATTGTTGATTCTGCCATGTCGAAGAGTGACGTGACCCGCTCAGTGTGTCACCAGCTCCGTGGTGGATGTCAACTATTTAATAACACTCTTCTTGGCCGGAAGACACAAGTCTCGGCAGGACGCGCAGCCTCTTTTTGCTGAGCTCTATGACGCCCGAAAACGGTGCTGAAACGCGATTTTTCGCCTTTTAATGCCTGATTTTTCGCGATCTTGCAACTGATGCTGGCGCCGGCCGACCCCCTCCGACAGCGAGGGGGACATCAAAAAATATCAGTGGAGTAGTGGAATAATCGACAGCCGGGCCTGAGTCAGGCAGCCGACGAAGGGCATCGGCTGCCGTGTCGTGATCGGCAGGAGCGAGATCGTGTCGCAGCGCCGTCAAACCGAGGGGTGATCGAGCTCCGGGAGTTTGATGGGTCAAGAGCCCGCTTTCAGACTCTCCTCGTCGATGCCGTAGGTGTTCGGCACGAACCAGCCCACGTCGCGTAGACCCCTCTCCACCTGATCCTCCACCTGCAACAGGTGGGCAAAGATCGCCATGCGCATCGGAATGCCGTTGTCGGTCTGGCGGAAGATCGCCAGGCGCGGATCGCCGTTGAGATCGGTGCTGAGGTCGTTGGCGCCGGGGCGGCTATCCCGGGGCAGCGGATGCATGACGATGGTGGTCGGCGAGCAGCGGCGGTCGAGGAAGCCGCGATCGACGACGAAATCCGAGGTCAGCTCGGCGAAGCTCTCCGACATCTCCGCGGTGAAGCGCTCGCGCTGGATGCGGGTGGCGTAGATCACGTCGACGTCGTCGAACGACTCGGCCAGGTTGGGCCGTGTCTCGATGCGGTGGCCGCGAGAGGCCACCAGATCGACCAGATGCTGGGGCATCTCCAGCCCCGGCGGCGACACCAGGGTGATGCGCAGCGGATCGTAGAGCGACAGCAGCTTGATCAGCGAGTGCACCGTGCGTCCGTACTTGAGATCCCCGGTCAGCAGCAGATGCGCCCCCGCCAGCGGCTTGCCCAGCCGCGCGAACTCCTTGGTGATGGTGTAGACGTCCAGCAGCGCCTGGCTCGGGTGCTCGCCCGGGCCGTCACCGCCGTTGATCACCGGCACCTGGGTCGCCTCGGCGAACTCCGCCACCGAGCCCTGCTCCGGGTGGCGCATGACGATGGCGTCGACGTAACCGCCCATCACCCGGCTGGTGTCGTAGAGCGATTCGCCCTTCGCCATCGACGAGAAGGTGAAGCCGGTGGTGTCGCAGACACTGCCGCCGAGGCGGCAGAAGGCGGCGTTGAAGCTGATCCGGGTTCGGGTGCTGGCCTCGAAGAACAGGTTGCCGAGCACCGCGCCTTCGAGCACGCGGGTCACCTTGCGGCGCTGGGCGATCGGCTCCATGCGCTCGGCGATGCGGATCAGGTGGTCGACGGCATCGCGGGAGAGCGAATCGACGGAGAGCAGGTGCGAAGGCATCGGGAAACCTCTTTGGCGGGCAAGTGTGACAGCGCATGCGGCGGCGATAGTGTAGCGCCGCTGGCGGCTCGCTTCACGCCCGGAAAGGCGCGATGCCGCGGGTCCGCCGCAAGGGGCGACAAGGCGGATGGGTGGCGATGGCGGCGGGAGCCGTTTTTAACCTGGGTTAATGATTGATACCGAGGTTTGGAAGAATCCCGCCAGGCTCTCTATGCTGGGGAGGCGTCGCGGTGATTCATGGGAGGATGCCGCGACGGCCGGACAGATTCATTCGATTCGTTCAGGAGGGAGCCGGAATGTCAGAATCGCATTTTCCACCACAGCATCAGACCCATCAGCCGGGTGACGAGCACGACATGCGCCCCGAGCCGGAGTTCATTCGCGACGACTATCGCGGTACCGACAAGCTCGAGGGCAAGGTGGCGATCATCACCGGCGGTGACAGCGGCATCGGTCGCGCCGTCGCCGTCCACTACGCCCGCGAGGGCGCCGATTGCGCCGTGGTCTACCTCGACGAGGATCGTGACGCCGAAGACACCCAGGCGCTGATCGAAGCCGAGGGCCGGCGCTGCCTGTTGCTCAGGGGCGACGTCGCCGATTCCGCATTCTGTCGCGACGTGGTCGAGCGCACGCGGCGGGAGCTGGGCGGCCTCAATATCCTGGTCAACAATGCCGCCGAGCAGCACGACTGGGACGATGTGACCGAGATCACCGACGAGCAGCTGCAGCGCACCTTCGCCACCAATATCTTCAGCCACTTCTACCTGGTGCGCGAGGCGGTGCCGCATCTGAGCGCTGGCGATACCATCATTGCCACGTCGTCCGTCAACGCCTTCAAGGGCAACGACACCCTGATCGATTACTCAGCGACCAAGGGCGCGATCCAGGGATTCGTGCGCTCGCTGGCGCAATCGCTGGTGGATCGCGAGATCCGCGTCAACGCGGTAGCGCCGGGGCCAGTGTGGACGCCGCTGATCCCGGCCAGCTTCGACGACGACAAGGTCGAGGGCTTCGGTGGGCAGGTGCCGATGAAGCGCGCCGGGCAGCCCAGCGAGATGGGGCCGGCCTACGTCTATTTGGCCAGCAAGGAGTCTTCCTACATGACCGGACAGACTATCCATCTGAATGGCGGGGTGATCCTGAATACTTGAGGAAACACTGCATAAATGTCTGCGCAGGCGAATCGGCTTCGTTGCGCGGTGCTGGAGCGCCAGCCCGGTCGAATCCTCACATATACCCCAATATGCTCCGGTTGCTGCGCTCCGTGCGCCTTGCGCTTCATCCTGCTCGACAATTTATTCAGCGTTTCCAAACGAAACATGCCTGCGCTGGGGCGTTTCGGGCCCAACGCCTACGCTGGCGGTTCGGTGGGGGTCTTGCCGCCGATCTTGGCGGTGATCTCGCGGGCGGTCTCCGCGACCAGGGCGGCGAGTTCGGGCAGGCGGGAATCGTCGATCCGGGCCACCGGGCCGGAGACCGAGATCGCCGCCAGCGGCAGGCCGCTCTCGTCATGCAGGGTGGCCGCGACGCAGTTGAGGCCGATGGCATGCTCTTCGCGATCGACGGCGTAGCCCTGTCGACGGATCTCGACCAGTTGGTCGCGTAGCGTACCGACGTCGGTCAGCGTATTGGGCGTTTCGCCCTCCAGCACGCGGCCGGCGACGATCTGCTCGAACTCCTGGGGCGGCATCCACGCCAGCAGCGCCTTGCCGACACCGGAAGCGTGCAGCGGCGCCCGCGAGCCGAGCCGGGTGATCATGCGCATCATCTGTTTCGATTCGCTCTGGGCCAGGTAGACCACCATGCCGTCGTCGCGGATGCCGAGGTTGGCGGTTTCACCACTGCTGGCGGTGAGCCGGCGCAGGAAGGGGCGGGCGGTGGCGACGAAATCCCTCGCTTCGAGAAAGCTGTTGCCGATGCGGAAGGTCTTGACGTCGATCTTCCACAGTCCGCTCTCGACGTCCTGGGTGATGAAGCCCTGCTGGAACAGGGCCTGCAGCAGGCGATGCGTGGTCGAGGGGGCCAGTCCGACGTCCTCGGCGACGTCGGACAGGGCCAGCCCGTCCGGAGTCGCCGCCAGCATCTCGAGGATGTTCAGGCCCCGCACCAGCGACTGACTGTGCCCGCCGCTGCTCTTGGCGCCGCCCGCGGGCCGGCCGACGGCCCTGCGTTTGGATTCCGCTGCCCGATTGTGCTGCTGTTCGGTCGCCCGATGCCGCTGCTGTTCAGTCGCCCGATGCCGCTGCTGTTCGGTCGCCCGATGCCGCTCTTCGTCCGTCACCCGTCGCCGCTCTCGTGTCCGCCCATATCAGGCGCTCAGGATAACCGCTCGATCCCGTGGTGTCTGCGCGCTATCGGCTACGACTTTCGGTCGCGCGCTGTTCCAGCCGCAGTCGCGCAATCCGGTGGATCTGCTCGATGGCGGTCCGGCGCTCCTGTTCCCGGGTATGGTTAAGGCGAGTCTCGAAAGCTGCCAGAATCGCGTGGCGGTCGAGCCCGCGCACGGCGATGACGAACGGGAAGTCGAACCGATCGCGATAGGCCTGGTTGAGCCGCTCGAAACGCGCGAACTCCTCCGGGGTGCACTGGTCCAGTCCGGCGCCGGCCTGTTCCGAGCGGGAGTCGTCGGTCAGCTCGCCGCCGATCGCTGCCTTGCCAGCCAGGTCGGGATGGGCCCGGATCAGTACCAGCTGTGCCTCGGCCGAGGCCGCGTCGACCTGCTTACGCAGCCGTTCGGCCAGTCCGGCGGGCGTGTCCTGGGCTGCGTCGAGACCCTGCTCCCAGGCCTGCGCCGCGATCCAGGGCGAGTGCTCGTAGATATCGCCATAGCGATCGATGAATGCGTCGCGCGCCAGTTGGCTGGGCCTGGGCGTGAGAAGTACCGTTGTCATGAGGCCTCCGATTGACCTTTGTATACAAACCAACTTGAATGAGGCTAACGCTTCGTACGCCCGGCAATCCACCGATTTCGGGCGATCCCGCATCCGACCGAGGCCACCATGAGCGATACAGCCAAAGGCTATCTGACCACCCACGTGCTGGACACGGCGCGCGGTCGCCCTGCCGGCGACCTGCGCATCGAACTCTATCGGCTGGAGGGCGGGACTCGCCTGCGCCTGGCCGATGTGGCCACCAACGCCGATGGCCGCTGCGAGGCGCCGCTGCTGGAAGGCGACGACTTCACCGCCGGGGTCTACGAACTCCTTTTCCACGCCGGCGACTATTTACGGGCCGGCCACACATCCGGCTTACCTGCCGGCCAGTCGGCCGCCGGGCATTTTCTCGACCGGATCCCACTGCAGTTCACGGTCGACGCGCCGAACGAGCACTATCATGTGCCGCTGCTGCTCTCTCCCTACGGTTATTCGACGTACCGGGGTAGCTGATGACCACGACCCTGATCCGCAATGCCGAGCTGATCGCGACCTTCGACGACGACGCGCGCGAGCTGCGCGATGCCAGCATTCTCGTCAGCGGCGACCGCATCGTCGCCATCGGCTCGGCGCAGGAGGTCGCGGCCGAGCTCGAGGCGCCGGCCGACAGGGTCATCGATGCCAGCGGCCAGGTGCTGCTGCCGGGGCTGGTCAACACGCACCATCACTTCTACCAGACCCTGACGCGCAACCTGCCGGCGGGGCAGAACGCCGAGCTGTTCGACTGGCTGTTGACCCACTATCCGATCTGGGCGCGACTCGACCCGGAATCGCTCCACGCCAGCAGCCAGATCGCCGCGGCGGAGCTGCTGCTCTCCGGCTGCACCACGGCGGCGGATCACACCTACCTGTGGCCCAACGGCGCACGTATCGACGACCAGATCGCGGCGGTCTCCGAGCTCGGCCTGCGCTTCCATGCCTCGCGGGGCTCGATGTCGGTGGGTGAGTCCCAGGGTGGGCTGCCGCCGGACAGCGTGGTCGAAACCGAACAGGCAATCCTCGACGATACCCAGCGCGCCATCGAGCGCTATCACGACGCCGCCGAGCGGGCGATGACCCGTATCGTGGTGGCGCCCTGCTCGCCGTTCTCGGTTTCCCGCGAATTGATGGTCGCAAGCGCCGAGCTGGCCCGTCACTACGGGGTGCATCTGCATACCCACCTGGCCGAAACCCGCGACGAGGAAGCCTACTGTCGCGAGCGCTTCGGCTGCACGCCGGTGGAGTATGCCGAGCAGGTCGGCTGGGTCGGCAGCGATGTCTGGTTCGCCCACATGGTGCACCCGCATGCCGACGAGATCGCGCGCCTCGGCGGCCACTGCTGCGGCGCGGCGCACTGTCCCAGTTCCAACATGCGTCTCGGTTCCGGTATTGCGCCGGTGATGGCCATGCACCAGGCCGGCATGCGGGTCGGCCTCGGCGTCGATGGCAGCGCCTCCAACGATGGCTCGCACCTGCTGGCGGAGGCGCGCCAGGCGATGCTGCTGGGCCGGCTCCAGGGCGACATGGACGAATTCACCGCGCGCCGGATGCTGTGGTTCGCCACCCGTGGCGGCGCCGCGGTGCTGGGCCGGGACGATATCGGCCAGCTCGCGGTGGGCAAGGCCGCCGATATCATCGGCTTCCGGCTGGACTCGCTGACCCTGGCCGGTGGCGCGCTGCACGACCCGCTGGCATCGCTGGTGTTCTGCCAGCCGCCGCAGGTCGAGTTGTCGATCGTCAACGGTGTACGTCGTGTCGAAAGCGGCCAGCTGCTGGGCCACGACCTCGATGCCATGGTGGCGAGGCACAACGCCAGCGCCAGACGGCTGGTCTCGGGTTGAGCCCCTGCGCCGGGCGGCTGTCATCTGGCGGCGGGCCGTATACAATCGATGACGGAGTGGATCATCGATGCGACCGGCGCTGGGTGGGGCGAACGACAATGGCAAAAAGCGCGAACGCAGCGAGCGGGTCTGCCGAGGCGAAACGCAACCGCGGGGCGGGCAAGGCGGGGGACGGCGCCGAGCGCCATGAAACGATCTATCAGCAGATTCGCGAGGCGATCGTCGAGCACCGGCTCAAGCCGGGGGCACGCCTGCGCGAGGATGCGCTGGCGGAGGTGTTCGGCGTCAGCCGTACCGGCATCCGCAAGATTCTGCAGCGCCTGGCGCTCGAGTACTTGGTCACGCTGACCCCTCGGCGTGGCGCCAGCGTCAGCCGGCCGACCATCGAGGAAGCGCGGGATGTCTTTGCCGCGCGCCAACTGGTCGAGTGCCAGTTGATGCCGTGGGTCGCACGGCGGCTGAAACCGGCGGATGCCAGGGTCCTGCGCGAGCTGGCGACGAGCGAGCGCCAGGCCCTGCGCGCCGGCGAGCAGAGTCGGGCGATCCAGCTCTCCGCCCAGTTCCACCAGCGCCTGGCCGAGCTCTCCGGCAATACGCCGCTGGCGGAATTCGTCGAACGGCTCTGCTCGCGCTCGTCGCTGATCCTGGCCGTCTACGGCGCCTCCGGGCATCTGGGCTGCGAATCCCACGACCACGACGAGCTGGTGACGCTGCTGGAAGCCGGCAGGGAGGAGCGCGCCGTCGCCTTCATGCAGCGCCACTTGAAGGCGATCGAGGCGTCGCTGTCGATCGAGGAAAGCACCGACGAAGCGCCGGATCTGCGGCAGATCTTTGGCTGATGCGCTGAGCGGATTCGACTACACGCCCCAGTCGGCGAAGCGCCCGCTGAACGGCTTGGGCCGCGGAAAGGCGAGATCGCCGTGCTTGCTGGTGCCCAGGCCCAGCGAGACCAGCGACTCCGCCAGTTTCACCGCGGCGCTGACGCCTTCGATCACCGGCATCTGCAGGTCATGGGTGAGGCGCTCGGTGAGGTCCGCCATGCCGCCGCAGCCGAGCACGATGGCGCCGATGCCGTCCTCTTCCCTGGCTCGCTGGCACTCTTCCAGCAGCGCCTGGTAGGCGTTGCCCGCCGGGTTCTCCAGCTCCAGCACCGGCAGGTCGGTGGCACGGACGCGCCGGCAGTGATGGCGGAATCCATACTGGTCGAGCAGATGCTCCGCGATGATCGCGGTACGGGCCAGCGTGGTCACCACCGAGAACCGCCGCCCGCGCAGGGCCGCGGCCAT
>NZNW01000140.1 GCA_002695065.1 Salinicola sp.
GACCGGCTTGACCAGGGCGTTGCAAATCAGGCCCAGGAACAGCAGGCCGGCCATGATGTAGAGCGTGCGGTCGTAGACCAGGCTGGGTTCGACGCCGGCGTCGAGCTGGGCCTGGCGCAGGGCGGCGATGATCAGCGGGCCGACCAGGCCGGCAGCGGTCCAGGCGGTGAGCAGGCGGCCGTGGATGGCGCCGACCATCTGGGTGCCGAAGATATCGGCGAGATAGGCGGGCACCGTGGCGAAGCCGCCGCCGTACATGCTGAGGATGACGCAGATCGAGATCACGAACAGCCCGGCCATGCCCAGGTGGCCCCACATCGGCAGCAGGCAGTACATCACGATGCCGATGGCGAAGAAGCAGTAGTAGGTGTTCTTGCGGCCGATCTTGTCCGACAGCGAGGCCCAGAACAGGCGTCCGACGCTGTTGAACAGGCTGATCAGGCCGACCAGGCCGGCAGCCGCGGCGACTACCGCCGCCTGCTGTGCCTCGCTCAGCGCGGCGGAGCGGTCGGCGAGACCGACCAGGGCGCCGCCGAAGACGTCCTGCAGCATGGGGCTGGCCATGGAGATCACCGCAATGCCGGCGGTCACGTTGAGGAACAGCACGCCCCAGATCAGCCAGAACTGTCGGGTCTTCCACGCCGTGTTCAGGTGCACGTGGCCCTGGGTGATCATGGTGTTGGCCTTGGCATTCTTCGGCGCCGTCCAGCCTGCCGGCTTCCAGCCGTTGGGCGGTACGCGGAAGCCGATGGCACCGCAGGCCATGACGATGGCATAGATGACGCCCATGGTGATCAGCGTCATGGCGACACCGGTGCCGCCGCCGGTGGAGTAGTGGTTCATCAGCAGAACCGCCAGCGGCGCGCCGACCATGGCGCCGCCGCCGTAGCCCATGATGGCAAAGCCGGTGGCCATGCCACGGCGGTCCGGGAACCACTTGATCAGGGTCGATACCGGAGTGATGTAGCCCAGACCCTGGCCGATACCGCCCAGCACGCCGCAGCCGAGATAGACCAGCCACAGTTGATGCTGCATGACCCCGATGCCGCCGACGATCAGGCCGCCACCCCAGCAAGCCGCGGCGATGCAGCCGGCCTTTCTCGGTCCGGCATGCTCGAGCCAGGCACCCCAGATGGCTGCCGAGACACCGAGCATCGCGATGAAGATGCCGAAGACGTAGGTGACCTGGGGAACGCTCCAGTTGCAGCTCGTCGTGGTCAGCGCCTGGAACAGCCCGATATTCGCGCAGCTTGCCGGCGCGTCGACGATCTCCTGGCTCATGGGAAGCCAGAACACGGAAAAGCCGTAGGCCATGCCGATACAGAGATGGATCGCCAGCGCTGCCGTGGGCACCAGCCAGCGATTGAAGTTGGGTCCCGCTACCGTTCTCTCGCGGGAGAAGAATCCCGCCGAGGTGTTGCCGCCGGTATCCAGCACGGCCTGATTGATCCCACTCATCCTGAACCCTCTTCTTGATTATCGTGTCGATGGCGCTGCCGGCACTACCGGGAAGACACCGCGTGCTCTACATCGGCAGAAGCGCCCTTGGGCTTGAGCGAAGAATGTATGAACATTTCTTCTTATTGTTGCCATGTCCACCAGCAAGAGACGGCAGGATCGAATCCGTGAACGGAAATGGCAACTAGCGGAAATCATTATGCTTGGTCGTGCATAGGTGAAGGCCGAGGGAACGAAGGAGGGGGGGGGCGGCGGCGGGAGACGGCACCCGCCGGGGAACGACCGTGTGCGTCGGCTCTACGGCGTCGCCGTGCCGCTTTCGGTAACCGCAAAACAGGTCAGCAGGGTGCGCTGCATCAGGCTGAAGTTGTCGTCGCTCACCATCAGGTAGCGCTGGCCGCCGAGGCGGGTCAGGCCTTCGAAGTTGTCCAGCGACCAGCCATCGCCGTTGGATAGCCGGGCCAGTTCGGTGACCGTGACGCTGCCGTCGTCGGCGAGATGCGCCCGCCTCAGCCGAATCACCAGCGAGGCTGGCGGCGTGTAGGCGCGCTCCAGCGCCAGCAGGTCGTCATCCAGCGTTTCGAGGGCGGTCAGCGCACTGTTGGCGTTGGCCGCCAGCGGATAACGCCACTCCCGGGAGCCGTCCAGGGTGAACAGCCGTGTCATCTTCTCCGGCCAGCCATCTGGCGGGTTCTCGACACCCCCGATCAGACCGTGATCGGGGGTATCGGTCAGCGCCTCCAGGCCGCCGTTGGGCCTGATGTCCGAGAGGCCGGCCGGACGCTGTGCCGGCCCGCTGGCAATGCCCGACGGCAGAAAGCGCTGCCAGCGGGCGTCGCTCCCCGCCGTTCCTTCGAAGCCGATCACCAGTTGGGTATTGCCGCGCACGCCGTCGTCCGCGTTCTCCAGCGCCAGCGCCTCGGCATCGCTGCTGGCACTCGCCAGGATAGCGCCGTCCTCGCCGCGCAACGGATAGGTATCCAGCGGTTCGTAGCCGCGCAACTCGCCGCTGCCGCTGAACGCCAGCCGCGCCCGGTGCAGCCAGCCGCGATCCGAGATCAGGAACAGCAGCGATTCGTCCTTGTCCCAGCCGAGGTCGGAAAGCCCGCCCACCGGGGTGCCGTCCTGCCACTCCGACGGCAGCGCCAGGGTGCCGCACCATTCGATATTCGGTGTGCTCGCGAGCAGCGCGTCGGGGGCCAGGGCGGTGCGGTGCGGGGTGGCGCTGCAGCCGGCCAGCCCCAGCGCGGCGAGTGCCAGCAGGGCGGCGGAGGCGAGAGAATAGGGTGTAGAGCGGGAACGCGCGGGCATGACGGCTCCGGTGGCGGCGATGGCTTCGTCTCTGCTTAGCGTATGGCAATACGGACCGTTGTCCATCCCGGGCGAGCCGAGGTACGCCCGGGTATAATGGCGCCCGCTCGCTGAAGCCGAATCATCCCGCCCTCGAGGAGACGCCTTTCCATGCATGACACCCCGGACCGGCCGCTGGCCGGCATTCTGCTGCGGCTGCTATCGGGGCTGCTGTTCGCCGGCATGCTGGTCTGCGTCAAGGCGGTCAGCGACGAGGTGCCGCTGGGGCAGACCGTATTCTTTCGCTCAGCCTTCGCGCTGCTGCCGATCGTCGTCTTCATGCTGTGGCGGCGCGAATTCCCGCGCGCCCTGGCCACCCGACGGCCGCTCGGTCATCTGCTGCGCTCGGGCCTGGGGGCGGCGGCGATGTTCGCCTCCTTCGCGGCGGTGGCGCGGCTGCCTGTGGCGGAGGCGACCCTGCTGGCCCAGCTGGCGCCGGTGGCCCTGGCGCTGGGCGGGATCCTGCTGCTGGGCGAGCGCCTCACCCGGCATCGCCTGGCGGCGCTGACGCTGGTACTCGTCGGGGTGGGCGTACTGATTCTGCCCGAGCTGCGCGGCGGACCGACGGCCGCGCGGCTCACCGGTTACGCCCTGGGCATCGCCGCTGCCTTGCTCACGGCCGGGGCGCTGCTCACGGTGCGGCGCATCTCGCGCACCGAGACGCCTGCCTCGATCGCGTTCTACTTCGTGCTGGTGACCACGCTGGCGGGGCTGGCGACCGCCGCCCTGGGCTGGGTCACGGTGGCGTGGCCGACGTTGTTGCTGCTGGTGCTGGCGGGGCTGTTCGGCGGCGCGGCGCATATCTGCATGACGCTGGCGCTGCGCATGGCCGAGGTCTCCCGGCTGGCGCCGTTCGAGTACGTGGCGCTGATCTGGCCGGTGCTGGCGGATTTGTGGCTGTTCGGGCAGCCGCTCTCCAGCGGCTTCGTGCTGGCCCTGCCGCTGGTACTGGGAGGCGCCATGCTGGCGGCGCTGGAGGGGCGGCGGCTGAGGTGGGCGCGGCGGCGGCTCGGCACCAGTGACTAGGGCGCGAGTGACCAGGTTCTGTACGAAAAGTCGCCGAGTATAGGCAGTTTTCGTACAAAACCTAGATGGCGGCTTCGACGATCAACTGCGGTCTTCCCTGGGAGCAGGGCTCGATGCGCGCCTCGACCTGGAAGGTGCGGCGCAGCATCTGCGGTGTCACCACCTGTTCGCAGGGGCCGCAGTCGACCAGCCGCCCGCTCTCGATCACCAGCGCCTGGTCGGCGAAGCGCAGGGCGTGGCCGAGATCGTGGAGCGCGGCGATGATCAGCATGTTCCGCTCCTGCGCCAGCCGGCGCAGGATGCCGAGCAGGCTGATCTGGCGGTGGAGATCGAGCGCCGAGGTGGGCTCGTCCAGCAGCAGGATGTCGGGGGACTGCACCAGCGCCTGGGCCGCGCCCACCAGCTGCCGCTGGCCGCCGCTCAGATTGCCGATGTCGCGCCCGGCCAGGGTATCGATGCCGAGCGCCGCCAGCGCCTTGTCGACCTCGTCGAGGTCGGCATCCGCCACCTTGAGACGGCGCCCCTGCATGCGCGCCAGCAGCACTGCCTCGTAGACCGTCAGCACCGCGGTGGCGCCGTTGTCCTGGGGCATGTAGGCGATCGGGCGCTCGCTGCTGGTGCCGGTGATGCGCACCTCGCCATCCCCCTCGAGCAGCCCCAGAATGCGCCGGAACAGGGTCGACTTGCCCGCCGCGTTGGGGCCGAGCAGCGCCACCACCTGGCCGCCGTGCAGCGGCGGCGTGGAGATATCGGCGAGGATCTGGCGGCGGCCGTAGCGCGCCGAGAGACGGTCGAGCGTCAGCGTTACCATGCGTTCTTCTTGTGGTTGAGGATCAAGAACAGGAAAAACGGAATCCCCACCAGCGAGGTGATGATGCCGATCGGAATGATGGTGCCGGGGATGATCACCTTCGACAGCACCGAGCCCACCGAGAGCATCAGTGCCCCGCACAGCGCCGAACCGGGCAGGAAGAAGCGCTGATCCTCGCCCAGCAGCAGGCGCGCGATGTGCGGCCCGACCAGTCCGACGAAGCCGATGGTGCCGACGAAGGAGACGGCGATTGCCGCCAGCAGCGAGACCATGATCAGCACCTCCAGGCGCAGCGCCCGCGGCTTGACGCCCAGGCTCTCGGCCTTGGCGTCGCCCAGGCGCATGGCGGTCAGTGCCCAGCCGTGGCGGGCCAGCAGCGGTACCACCACCGCGAGTACGGCGAAGGCGATGCCGAGCTTGGGCCAGGTCGCCTTGGTCAGGCTGCCCATGGTCCAGAACACCACCGCGGAGACCGCCTGCTGGCTGGCGAAGAACTGGATCAGCGCCATCAGCGAGTTGAAGATGAACACCATGGCGATGCCCAGCAGCACGATGGTCTCGATCGTCACCCCGCGGCGCATGCTCAGGAAGTGGATCGCCAGCGCGGTCAGCATCGCCATGATGAAGGCGTTGAGCGGAATCGCGTAGTCGACCAGCGCCGGCACCAGGGTCACCCCGAAGGCCAGCGCCAGCGCGGCGCCGAAGCTGGCGCCGGCGGAGATACCGAGGGTGAAGGGGCTGGCCAGCGGATTGCTGAGGATGGTCTGCATCTGGGCCCCGGCGATCGACAGGCTGGCGCCCACCACCAGCGCCATCAGCGCCACCGGCATGCGGATCTGCCACAGGATCACCCGCAGCGAATCCTCGACCGAGCCCGGAGTGAACAGCGCCGCGATCACCTGGTCCAGGCCGAAACGCGCCGGCCCCAGGGCAAGGTCGACGCACAGGCTGGCGAACAGCGCCAGGGCCAGCGCGGCCAGGATCAGCTGGCGCCGCAGCACCAGCCGGCGATAGAGATTGGCATCATCGGCCGCGGCCGGGGTGAAGGCGGCCGGGCGCGGCGGCGCGGCGGCCACGCGGGAACTCTCAGTCGTCATGCAGGGATACCCAGTAGCCGGGGGCGTAGTCCACCGGCAGGAAGCGCTGATGCAGCTCGCGCAGGGTGGCCTCGGGGTCGAGATCGGCGAACAGCTCCGGGTGGAACCACTTGGCCAGCTGCTGCACCGCCACGAAGTAGTAGGGGCTGTTGTAGAACTGGTGCCAGATGGCGTGGACCTGACCGCTCTTCACCGCCTCGATGCCGGTCATGGCGGTGCGGTGGGTCAGTTGCTCGAGCTTGGCCCGGGCCTTCTGCATGTCCGCCCCCGGCCCCACGCCGACCCAGTTGCCGCCGGGAACGTAGGCGCCCCAGTTGCCGCCGGTGACCACCACCTGATCGGGGTTGGCGGCGATGATCTGCTCCGGGTTGAGGGTGCCGAAGGTGGCGGGGATGATGCCGTCGGCGATGTTGTGTCCGCCGGCGAGCTCGACGTACTCGCCGAAGTTGNCGGGGCCGAAGCTCATGCAGCAGTCGTCCGAGTAGCCACCGGCGCGATCGATGAACACCTTGGGCNGCGCCGGGTCGGCGGCGGCGATCTTGTCGGTGACCCGGGCCAGCTGCGCCTCGGCGAAGTCGATGAAGGCNTCGGCGCGCTGGGTNTCGCCGAGCAGGCGCCCCATCAGGCGCATCGAGGGGATGGTGTGCTCGAGCGGCTTCTCGCGGAAATCGACGTAGACGATCGGGATGCCCAGCGCGGCCAGCTTGGTGTCGTAGCCGGCGTCCTCGGTGGCGGCCTTGGCCTCGAGGTTCATCAGCACCACGTCGGGGTGCAGGCTGGCGGCCTGCTCGACGTCGAAGGTGCCATCCTTGAAGCCGCCGAAGGTGGGGATCTGCTTCATCTCGGGAAACTTGGCGGCGTAGGCGGCGTAGTTGTCCGGGTCGGCCTCGGCGAGGTCGTGGCGCCAGCCCACCACGTGGGCGAACGGGTTGTCGGGCTCGAGCGCGGCGAGCAGATAGATCTGACGCCCCTCACCGAGGATGACGCGCTGCACTGGCGCCTCGACGCTCACCTGACGGCCGGCGATATCGGTCACCGTGATCGGGTCGGCCCAGGCGCTGGTGGCGCTGCCGAGGGCTAAGGTGATGACGGCGAGACGGACGAGCCTCGCGGCGTATCCGGCGAAGAGTGGACGTGGCTGAGTCACGGTGAGATCCGGCAGAGGGTCGAATGGATTAGTTACGCATGATTCTTATTTGCGATGGGGCGCTAGTATGTAGCAGGGGTGGCGGGGCGTCCAGAGCCGTGCTTAGGCTTGCGGGGGCTACCGACAGGCGTGGCGCGGGCCCCGGCGGCAGTTGTTATACTGCCGCGACGCTTACCTATCGCTGGAGACCGCATGCCTTCTCACGCCCCCCGTATCGCCATTGTCGGCGCCGCCGGCCGCATGGGCCGCACCCTGATCAGTGCCGTGCAGCAGGATGACGGGGCCAGCCTGGCCGGCGGCAGCGTTTCCGCCGGCAGCTCGCTGGTCGGCGCCGACCTGGGCGAACTCGCCGGCATCGGGCGCTTGGGCGTGGCCGCCACTGACGACCTGGCCGCCATCGCCGACGACTTCGATGTATTGATCGATTTCACCAGCCCCGCCACCACTCTGGCCAATCTCGCCTTCTGTGCCGACCACGGCAAGGCGATCGTGATCGGCACCACCGGCCTCGACGAGGCCCAGTTGGCCGAACTCGACGGTTATCGCGAGCGTGTGGCGATGGTCTTCGCGCCCAACATGAGCGTCGGCGTCAACCTGACCCTCAATCTGCTCGCCACCGCCGCCCGCGCGCTGGGCGACGAGGGCTACGACATCGAGGTGATCGAGGCGCACCACCGCCACAAGGTCGATGCGCCCTCGGGCACCGCGCTGAAGATGGGCGAGGTGATGGCCGATGCCCTGGCGCGTCCGCTCAAGGAGTACGGCGTGTTCGAGAGGGTCGGCCAGTGCGGGCCACGCAGCGACAAGGAGATCGGCTTCGCCACCGTACGGGCGGGCGATATCGTCGGCGAGCACACGGTACTGTTTGCCACCGAGGGTGAGCGCATCGAGATCACCCACAAGGCCTCCAGCCGCATGACCTTCGCCAAGGGCGCGGTGCGTGCGGCGCGCTGGCTCGCCGCGCGGGATGCCGGGCGCTACGACATGCAGGACGTGCTGGGATTGAAAGACTAGCGCCAGGCGAGCTGCCCGAGTCGGTATGGCCCCGGTCGGCGTGATCCGGTGACAGATGACGCCGATCGGGTCGAATCGCGATCGGCACTGGAGCCGATCGTCGGTTTCCGGTATCATTTCGTCAATTTGGCCGGGCCAGTGCCGCAGGCAGTAGAGATTCGCCGCAGATGATGCAGCAACAGGACAATAAGCGGGATGAAACCGGTTTTCCGGATTTCGTCCCGCTTTTTTACGACCTTGCGGCGGCTCCGGTCAGTGCACGAAGGGGCGTGATGCTACACCTCGACGCAATTTGTTGATGACCAGTTAAGGAGGATGTTGCCTTGAACAGACCCGCGATACTGGCTCTCGAAGACGGCAGTGTATTTCACGGCGTCGCGATCGGAGCCGATGGGCAGACCAGCGGGGAGGTGGTCTTCAATACCGCCATGACCGGTTATCAGGAAATTCTCACCGACCCCTCCTATACCCGCCAGATCGTGATCCTGACCTACCCCCACGTCGGCAATACCGGCATCAACTCCGAAGACGTCGAATCGCACCACATCCGCGCCGCGGGTCTGGTGATTCGCGACCTGCCGCTGATCGCCAGCAACTTTCGCAGCACGGCGTCGCTCTCCGAGTATCTGGCATCGCAGAACGTCATCGGCATCGCCGACATCGACACGCGTCGCTTGACGCGCATCCTGCGCAGCAAGGGATCGCTGAACGGCGCCATTCTGGCCGGCACCGAAGCCGAGGGTGACGATGCGGTCGCGCGGGCGCTGGCGGAAGCCCAGGCCTTTCCTGGCCTCAAGGGAATGGACCTGGCCAGGGAAGTCTCCTGTGAATCCATCTACGAGTGGACCGAGGGCGAGTGGACGCTGGGCCAGGGCTATGCCGACACGACCCAGGGCGAGCGGGCATATCATGTGGTGGCCTACGACTACGGGATCAAGCACAACATCCTGCGCATGCTCGCGTCCCGCGGCTGCCGCCTGACCGTGGTGCCGGCGCAGACGCCGGCCAGCGAAGTGCTGGCGATGAATCCGGACGGTGTGTTCCTGGCCAACGGGCCGGGTGACCCCGAGCCCTGCGACTACGCCATCAGCGCGATCCGGGAGGTGCTCGAGACGGATATCCCGGTCTTCGGTATCTGCCTGGGACACCAGTTGCTGGCACTGGCCGCCGGTGCCAGGACGGTGAAGATGAACCATGGCCACCACGGCGCCAACCATCCGGTCCAGGATCTCGACAGCGGTCATGTCATGATCACCAGCCAGAACCACGGCTTCGCGGTGGACGAGTCGAGCCTGCCCGGCAACGTGCGCGCGATTCATCGTTCGCTGTTCGACGGCACCCTGCAGGGCATCGAGCTGACCGATCGCCCGGCGTTCAGTTTCCAGGGTCATCCCGAGGCGAGCCCCGGGCCGCAGGACGTCTCGCCGCTGTTCGATCGCTTCGTGACGATGATGCAGGCCCGTCAGCGAGACGCGGTGTAGGCCGTCAGCAAAACGCAGCACGGCCTCGGCCGTTTGGAATTCAGTCTTCCTGGGTCGGCGCCAGCCGCCGACACCACCATTTTCGACGAGTGTTAGCGCATGCCAAAACGTACGGATCTCGACAGCATTCTGATCATCGGCGCCGGCCCCATCGTCATCGGGCAGGCGTGCGAATTCGACTACTCCGGTGCCCAGGCCTGCAAGGCACTGCGCGAAGAGGGCTACCGCGTCATTCTGGTCAACTCCAATCCGGCGACCATCATGACCGACCCGGTGATGGCGGACGCCACCTACATCGAGCCGATCACCTGGCAGGCGGTAGAGCAGATCATCGAGCGTGAGCGCCCATCGGCGATCCTGCCGACCATGGGCGGGCAGACCGCGCTCAACTGTGCGCTGGACCTGGACAAGCACGGCGTGCTCGCCAAGTACGGCGTGGAGATGATCGGTGCCAACGCCGACGCCATCAACAAGGCCGAAGATCGCGACCTGTTCGACAAGGCGATGAAGAACATCGGCCTGGAGTGTCCCAAGGCCAAGGTCGCCCACACCATGGACGAGGCGTGGGAGATCCAGGCTTCGCTCGGCTTCCCGGTGATCATCCGGCCTTCCTACACCATGGGCGGCTCCGGTGGCGGCGTGGCCTACAACAAGGAGGAGTTCGAGGAGATCTGCGATCGCGGCTTCGAACTCTCCAACAACCACGAGCTGCTGATCGACGAGTCCCTTCTCGGCTGGAAGGAGTACGAGATGGAGGTCGTTCGTGACAAGAACGACAACTGCATCATCGTCTGCGCGATCGAGAACTTCGACCCCATGGGGGTGCACACCGGCGACTCCATCACCGTCGCGCCAGCGCAGACGCTGACCGACAAGGAGTACCAGATCATGCGCAACGCATCGCTTGCGGTGCTGCGCGAGATCGGCGTCGAGACCGGCGGCTCCAACGTGCAGTTCGGCGTCGATCCCGACACCGGGCGCATGGTGGTGATCGAGATGAACCCGCGCGTCTCCCGCTCCTCGGCGCTGGCCTCCAAGGCCACCGGTTTCCCGATCGCCAAGATCGCCGCCAAGCTGGCGGTGGGCTACACCCTCGATGAACTGCAGAACGACATCACCGGTGGCGCCACGCCGGCCTCCTTCGAGCCGTCGATCGACTACGTGGTCACCAAGATCCCGCGCTTCACCTTCGAGAAGTTCCCCCAGGCCAACGATCGCCTGACCACCCAGATGAAGTCGGTGGGCGAGGTGATGGCGATCGGGCGCACCTTCCAGGAGTCGATGCACAAGGCGCTGCGCGGGCTGGAGATCGGCGTCGATGGGCTCGACCCCAAGGTGACCGAGTTCGGCCAGGAGAACATGGCGCTGATCAAGGGCGAGCTGCAGGCCGCCGGCGCCGACCGGATCTTCTACATCGCCGACGCCATGCGCAGCGGCATGAGTGTCGACGAGATCTTCGCGCTGACCAATATCGACCGCTGGTTCCTGGTCCAGCTCGAGGACTTGGTGCTGGCCGAAGCGGCCGTCGCCAAGCGCTCGCTGCACGATCTGAGTGCCGACGATCTATACCGCCTCAAGCGCAAGGGCTTCTCCGACGCGCGCCTGGCCTTGCTGCTGGGCGTCTCCGAGAGCGATTTCCGCCAGCGCCGGCAGCAGCTCGACATCCGCCCGGTCTACAAGCGCGTCGATACCTGCGCGGCCGAGTTCGCCTCCGATACCGCCTACATGTACTCCACCTACGAAGAGGAGTGCGAGGCGGAGGTCAGCGATCGCCAGAAGATCATGGTGCTGGGTGGCGGACCCAACCGGATCGGTCAGGGCATCGAGTTCGACTACTGCTGCGTGCACGCGGCGCTCGCCATGCGCGAAGACGGCTATGAGACCATCATGGTCAACTGCAACCCGGAGACCGTCTCCACCGACTACGACACCTCGGATCGGCTCTACTTCGAGCCGGTGACCCTGGAGGACGTGCTCGAGATCGCCGACAAGGAGAAGCCGGTCGGGGTGATCGTGCAGTTCGGTGGGCAGACCCCGCTGAAGCTGGCCCGCGCCCTGGAAGCCGCTGGCGTGCCGATCATCGGTACCACGCCCGATGCCATCGACCGCGCCGAGGATCGCGAGCGCTTCCAGAAGATGATCGACAAGCTGGGGCTCAAGCAGCCGCCCAACGCCACCGCGCGCAGCTTCGAGGACGCCTTCGCCAAGGCCGAGAAGATCGGCTACCCGCTGGTGGTGCGACCCAGCTACGTGCTCGGCGGGCGCGCCATGGAGATCGTCTACGACGCCTCCGAGCTGGAGAACTACATGACCCACGCGGTCAAGGTCTCCAACGACTCGCCGGTGCTGCTGGATCACTTCCTGAGCGCGGCGATCGAGGTCGACATCGATGCCGTCTCCGACGGTCAGCAGGTGGTGATCGGCGGCATCATGCAGCATATCGAACAGGCGGGCGTGCACTCCGGGGATTCCGCCTGCTCGCTGCCGCCGTACTCGCTGCCGGCGGAAGTGCAGGACGAGATGCGCGATCAGGTCAAGCGCATGGCGGTCGAGCTAAACGTGGTCGGGTTGATGAACGTGCAGCTGGCGTGGCAGGACGGCGAGATCTACGTCATCGAGGTCAACCCGCGCGCCTCGCGCACCGTGCCGTTCGTCTCCAAGTGCATCGGCACGTCGCTGGCGCAGGTGGCGGCACGCTGCATGGCCGGAACGACCCTGGTCGAGCAGCAGTTCACCCGCGAGATCATCCCCGGCTACTACAGCGTCAAGGAGGCGGTGTTCCCGTTCAACAAGTTCCCGGGGGTCGATCCGATCCTGTCGCCGGAGATGAAGTCCACCGGTGAGGTGATGGGGAGCGGTACCACCTTTGCCGAAGCCTTCTACAAGGCGCAGTTGGGCGCCGGCGAAGCGATTCCGAGGCTGACCGGGGAGCGCAAGGCATTCCTCTCGGTGCGCGAGCCGGACAAGCAAGGTGTTATCGAGGTGGCCCAATCTCTGCTAGCCTTGGGTTTCAGTTTAGTGGCAACGCGGGGTACGGCCAGGGCTCTGGAAGGGGCTGGTCTGTCCGTTGCCGTCGTCAACAAGGTTTTTGAAGGCCGTCCGCATATCGTCGATCTGCTCAAGAACGACGAGATCGCCTATATCGTGAATACCACGGAAGGCCGTCAGGCGATCAATGATTCCTCGGTCATCCGGCGCACCGCGCTGGCACGCAAGGTGCCCTACGCCACCACGCTGGCGGGGGCGCGTGCCGTGTGCATGGCGCTGGAGTATGGCAACGAGATCACGGTGCGGCGGCTGCAGGAACAGCATGCAGGAGCAGTCCATGAATAAAGTCCCGATGACCGTCCACGGCGAGCAGGCCCTGCGCCAGGAGCTGGAGCAGCTGAAAGGGGTCGAGCGCCCCCGGGTGATCAGCGACATCGCGGAAGCCCGCGAGCACGGCGATCTCAAGGAGAACGCCGAGTATCATGCCGCCCGCGAGCAGCAGGGCTTCATCGAGGGGCGTATCCAGGAGATCGAGGGCAAGCTCTCGGCGGCGCAGGTCATCGACGTGACCAAGATGCCGAAGACCGGCAAGGTGATCTTCGGTGTGACGGTCGAGCTGCTCAATCTCGAGACCGACGACGAGGTGCGCTACCGGATCGTCGGCGAGGACGAGGCCGACATCAAGGCCGGCAAGATCTCGGTGACGTCACCGATCGCCCGCGCGCTGATCGGCAAGAGCGAGGGCGATGTGGTCAATGTGCGCACGCCGGGCGGGGACGTGGAGTACGAGATCTCCGGCGTCGAGCACCTGTAGCCCTTCGGGCAGCTGTAAGCTATAAGCTTTAAGCTGTAAGAAAACACCCCCGAGGCAGAACCTCGGGGGTGTTTCGGTTTGACTTACAGCTTACGAGCTTACGGCTCGCGCGAAGCGCGGTGGCTCAGTGCCGCCCGTGGTGCTCTTCGGCGCGCTGGATGTTGGAGAGCTTGGGGTTGGCTTTCGGATTGTGGCGGTAGAGTAGCGCCGTCTTGCCCAGCGACTGGACCAGTTCCGCGCCGGAGAGCTCGATCAGCTCCTCGATCATGGCCTGGCGCTCTTCCCGTTCGGGGATCGCCAGCTTGATCTTGATCAGTTCGTGATCGCGCAGGGCGCGCTCGAGCTCCTGCTGGGCGCCTTCGCTCAAGCCGTTTTCACTCACGGTGACGACCGGCTGGAGATGGTGGCCGATGCTGCGGAAGGCTTTCTTTTGTGCGGATGATAGGCTCATGGTAGTCTGACCGTTGGACTTCGCGATATTTTACAGCGGTGCTGCAATCGGTCTCACCACCGCACTGTCGAAACGCGACATGGTACGGGTTTCGTTCGCTGCAGGAAAGATGTCGTTGGTGTGCGGGCCCTGGGGCGGTGATGGCGATTCTCTACCGGCACCTTCCTCTCCCGCATCCGGTTTCCAGCCCGTACCTCCATCCTTCTTTACTCCGAGCTTTTTTCAGGTGATCTCCAGTGGCGCGCTCCTCCAGGCCCAGTCCCGACAACGCCGGTTCCCCGACGCGCCAGAGCAAGAGCAGCGCGGGCTGGCTGAAAGAGCACTTCGACGACCGCTATGTCCAGCAGTCCTGGAAGGATGGTTATCGTTCGCGTGCAAGCTATAAGTTGCTGGAGCTCGACGAGCGTGACAAGTTACTCCGGCCCGGGATGGCGGTGATCGACCTGGGTGCCGCGCCAGGAGGCTGGAGCCAGGTCGCTGCCGACAAGGTCGGTAGCGACGGCGTGGTGATCGCTTCGGACATCCTGGAGATGGATGCGCTGGCCGGCGTCGACTTCATCCAGGGTGATTTCACCGAAGAGCGGGTGCTGGAAGCGATTCTGGCAGCGCTGGGCGATCGCCCCGTCGACCTGGTGCTGTCCGACATGGCGCCGAACATGAGCGGCATGGCGGCGATCGACCAGCCCCAGGCGATGTACCTGGTCGAGCTGGCGCTCGATCTGGCGAGGCAGACATTGTCGCCCGGCGGTCATTTTCTGGCCAAGGTGTTTCAGGGCGAAGGATTCGACGACTACCTGCGGGATCTGCGGAGCAGTTTCCGCAAGGTGGTGACGCGCAAGCCGGAGGCCTCGCGGGCCCGTTCCCGCGAAGTCTACCTGCTGGCGCTGGGATTTCATGGCTAGGCTTGCAAGCGTGGTTGAACGCCCCCATCTGGTGTAGTGTCAGATCACGGCAAGCGCAGGCAGCAAGATTCGTACTACGAGGGTGGTGTCTTGAACGACATGGCGAAGAATCTAATTCTCTGGTTGGTCATCGCAGCCGTGCTGCTGACGGTGTTCAACAACTTTAGCGTCGATAGCTCGCCGCAGACGACGAGCTATTCGCAGTTCGTGCAGCAGGTCCAGAAGGACCAGGTGCGCAGCGTGACCATCGACGGCTACACCATCAACGGTGAGCGCAAGGATGGCACGCAATTCCAGACCATTCGCCCCGCCGCTCAGGATCCCAAGCTGATGGACGATCTGCTGGCGCATGACGTCACGGTCGTCGGCCAGAAGCCCGAGGAGCAGAGCCTGTGGACGCGCTTGCTGATCGCCAGCTTCCCGATCCTGCTGATCCTGGGCATCTTCATCTTCTTCATGCGGCAGATGCAGGGCGGCGGTGGTGGCCGGGGCGGCCCGATGAGCTTCGGCAAGTCGAAGGCCAAGCTGCTGAGCCAGGATCAGATCAAGTCCACCTTTGCCGACGTCGCGGGTTGCGACGAGGCCAAGGAGGAAGTGGTCGAGCTGGTCGACTTCCTCAAGGATCCCACGAAATTTCAGCGCCTGGGTGGTCAGATACCCCGCGGCGTGCTGATGGTGGGCCCCCCGGGTACCGGCAAGACGCTGCTGGCGAAGGCGATCGCCGGTGAAGCCAAGGTGCCGTTCTTCAGCATCTCCGGGTCGGACTTCGTCGAGATGTTCGTCGGCGTGGGCGCGTCCCGTGTCCGCGACATGTTCGAACAGGCCAAGAAGCAGGCCCCGTGCATCATCTTCATCGACGAGATCGATGCCGTCGGTCGCCACCGCGGTTCCGGCATGGGAGGCGGCCACGACGAGCGCGAACAGACCCTGAACCAGCTGCTGGTCGAGATGGATGGTTTCGAGGCCAACGACGGGATCATCGTCATTGCCGCCACCAACCGTCCCGACGTGCTGGATCCGGCGCTGCTGCGCCCGGGTCGCTTCGACCGCCAGGTCACCGTGCCGCTGCCCGATATCCGGGGGCGCGAGCATATCCTCAACGTGCATCTGCGCAAGGTGCCGATGGGCGACGGCGTCCAGGCCAGTATCATCGCACGCGGTACTCCGGGCTTCTCGGGCGCCGACCTGGCCAACCTGGTCAACGAGGCGGCACTGTTCGCGGCGCGCCGCAATCGCCGTACCGTCGGGATGGAAGAGCTCGAGCTGGCCAAGGACAAGATCATGATGGGGGCCGAGCGGCGCTCCATGGTGATGTCCGAGAAGGACAAGCTCAATACCGCTTATCACGAAGCCGGCCACGCCATCATCGGCCTGGTGATGCCCGAGCACGATCCGGTCTACAAGGTCACCATCATCCCGCGCGGCCGCGCGCTGGGCGTGACCATGTTCCTCCCGGAGGAAGACCGTTACAGCTACTCGCGTCAGCAGATCATCAGCCAGCTCTGCTCCCTGTTCGGCGGTCGTATCGCCGAGGAGATGACGCTTGGGCCGAATGGGGTCACCACCGGTGCCTCCAACGACATCAAGCGGGCGACCGAACTCGCTCACAGCATGGTGGCCAAGTGGGGGCTGTCCGAGGAGATGGGGCCGCTGATGTACGACGAGGACGAGTCGCACCAGTTCCTCGGCGGCCCCGGTCAGGGCGGTGGCAAGTTGAGCTCCGGGGAGACATCGACCCGGCTCGACAAGGAAGTTCGTCGCATCATCGACGAATGCTACGCCATGGCGCGCAAGATTCTCGAAGACAACCGCGACAAGCTCGATCTGATGGCTGAAGCCCTGATGCAGTACGAGACCATCGACGCGGCTCAGTTGAAGGACATCATGGAGGGGCGCAAGCCGCGTCCGCCGAAGGACTGGGGTGACGATGGCCCGACCTCCGGGACCGGTCGTCCCGTCGATGATCCGGAGCCGCAGCCGGGCGACGAAGGCGCCTCCGATGACGAGTCCGGTAACCGCCGTCCCTCGGATCCCCTAGGAGGGCCGTCAGGGCTTTGAGGCCACCGGCGCTGCGAGGCTCCAGGCCTTGAACAGTCGGCAGTCGTTGCGGCAGGGCGTCAGAAATGGCGCCCTGCCGCATTTCTAGGCGGTTGCGAAACGGCATCGGCCTACCTAGAGTGGGCGCTTTTGCAAGCGACGGACTTCCATGACAGATTCTTCCTCCGCCGGCGTCCGGTTGCGCTGCGGTCAGCATGAGCTCGATCTCTCGCGCCCGCGCGTCATGGGTATTCTGAACGTGACGCCCGACTCCTTCTCCGATGGAAACCGGCATCGCGGGCTGGACGACGCGTGCCGCCACGCCGAGCGCCTGCTGCGGGAGGGGGCCGACATCATCGATGTCGGCGGGGAGTCGACCCGCCCGGGCGCCGAGCCGGTAGCGCTGGAAGAGGAGCGTGACCGGGTCCTGCCGGTGGTCGAGGCGCTGGTGCGGGAGTTCGATGCGCTGGTCTCGGTCGATACCAGCACACCCGAGCTGATTCGCGAAGTCGCCGAAGCGGGAGCGGGGATGCTCAACGACGTGCGCTCGCTGACGCGCCCCGGGGCGCTGGAGGCGGCGGCTGGCACCGAGTTGCCCGTCTGTCTCATGCACATGCGCGGAGAGCCGCGAACGATGCAGCGCGCGCCGTTCTACGATCGGCCCATCGAGCTTGTCGTCGCCGATTATCTACAGGAGCGCGTGGCCGCGTGCGAGGCCGCGGGGATCGACGCCGGACGGCTGTTGCTGGATCCGGGGTTCGGCTTTGCCAAGACCCTCGAGCACAACCTGCAACTGCTCAGTCGTCTGGCGTCGCTTCAGTCTCTCGGTCTGCCGCTACTGGTCGGAATGTCACGCAAGAGCATGATCGGCCAGGCGCTTGGCCGGCCGGTCGATCAACGTCTGCCTGGAGGGCTCGCGTTGAGCGTGATGGCGGTCGAGCGTGGCGCTAGAATAGTCAGAGTGCACGATGTGGCGGCCACGGTCGACGCGATCGACATGGCCTGGGCCGTGCTTCAGGAACGGAGCGATCATGAGTAGACGTTATTTTGGTACCGACGGTATTCGCGGCACCGTCGGCGAGTACCCCATCACCGCCGATTTCATGCTCAAGCTGGGCTGGGCGATGGGGCGCGTGCTGTCTCGCAAGCTGTCCGGTCACCAGACCCGGCAGAGATCCTCCCAGTCGCCGCGCCCAAAGGTGATCATCGGCAAGGATACGCGGATCTCCGGCTACATGTTCGAGTCGGCGCTGGAGGCGGGGCTGTCGGCCGCCGGAGCGGATGTGTCGCTGCTGGGACCGATGCCGACACCGGGTATCGCTTATCTGACCCGGACTTTCCGTGCCGATGCCGGGATCGTGATCTCCGCCTCGCACAATCCCTACCAGGACAACGGCATCAAGTTCTTCTCGGCGGAGGGGTTGAAGCTTGCCGATGAGGTCGAGGCGGAAATCGAGGACGAACTCGAGAAACCGCTGGAGACCATGGCGCCGAACCAGCTCGGCAAGGCGGTGCGAATCGGCGACGCCGCCGGGCGCTACATAGAGTTCTGCAAGTCCACGGTCCACAATCGCCTCGAGTTGCATGGCCTGCGGATCGTCTTGGACTGTGCCCATGGCGCGACCTACCATATCGCGCCCAACGTCTTTCGTGAGCTCGGCGCCGACGTCAGCGTGATCGGTGGCGAGCCCGACGGCCTCAACATCAATCAGAACGTGGGTTCGACGCATACCGAGCGACTGAGCGAGGCCGTCGTGTCGTGCCAGGCGGACCTGGGCATCGCTTTCGACGGCGACGGCGATCGCGTGCTGATGATCGACCGTCGGGGCGAGGCGGTGGACGGCGACGAGATTCTCTACATCATCGCGCGGGACCTGCACGCGCGAGGCAAGCTCAATGGCGGGGTCGTGGGCACGCTGATGACCAATTTCGGGCTGGCGGCGGCGTTCGAGAAGCAGGGGATCCCTTTCGAGCGCGCCAAGGTGGGCGATCGCTACGTCGTCGAGCGGCTGCTGGCCAACGACTGGCTGCTGGGCGGGGAGGCCTCCGGCCATATCGTCTGCCGCAACGTGCAGACCACCGGCGACGGCATCGTCTCCGCGCTGCAGGTGCTGGCGGTCATGGTGCGAGAAGGGGTATCTCTGGATCGGTTGCTGGACGGTTTCGAGAAGGCGCCCCAGGCGCTGGTCAACGTGCGTCTGCCTCATGGCTCCGATGCCGGGGCGTTGCTGGAGAGCCAGGCGTTGCGCCAGAGCGTGAAGTCGGTGGAGGAGGAGCTTGGCGGCAGCGGTCGGGTTCTGCTGCGGCCCTCGGGCACCGAGCCACTGATCCGGGTCATGGTCGAAGGGCGGCCGAGATTCGATGTCCAGGCTCTGGCGCGGCGGATTGCCGATAGCGTCGAAACCCTGATCGCCTGAGCGGGTCAGATCGCCACAGCACTTGTTGTCTTGTTGTCAAGGCTCTTATACCATGTCGCTCCACCGAAGGGAGGTAGCATGCGCAAGCCGCTGATCGCAGGTAACTGGAAGATGAACGGCTCGGCAGAACTGATCGAGACGTTCGGTCGAACCTTTGCCGGGATTGAGTTGCCGTCGCCGGTCGATGTGGTGATCCATCCCCCGTTTCCCTATCTCGATGCCGCGCGCAGCGCTTTCGCGGGCACGCCACTCTCGCTGGGCGCCCAGACGCTGAACCCGCTGCCCTCTGGGGCCCGCACCGGTGAAGTCAGTGGGCAGATGCTCGCCGAGTTCGGCGTCGAGTATGTGCTGGCGGGCCACTCCGAGCGTCGCCAGCTCTATCACGAAAGTGACGAACAGGTTTACGAGCGGGTCATCGCTGCGCTCACCGCGGGGATCAAGCCGATCCTCTGCGTCGGTGAGACGCTGGAGGAGCGCGACGCCGGTCGATCCGAGGATGTCGTGCTGCGTCAGGTGGGCTATGTCATGGCCCGGCTCGAGCCCGGGCAGCGTCGACTGATGACGATTGCCTACGAACCGGTCTGGGCGATCGGTACCGGGCGCACGGCCACGCCAGAGCAAGCCCAGCAGATGATGGCCGCGATTCGCGGTTATCAGGCGAGCTTCGATTCGGCACTGGCCGATGCGCTGCGTCTGCTGTATGGCGGTAGCATGAATGCGGGCAACGCCCAGGAGTTGCTCGCCCAGAAAGATATCGACGGCGGCCTGATCGGCGGAGCCTCGCTCAAGGTCGACGATTTCACAGCGATTTGTCAGTCAGCAGGTTGATTTCATGCAGATAGCAGTTTTGTTGGTACACGTACTCATCGCCATTGCACTGGTGGTCCTGGTCCTGCTGCAGCAGGGCAAGGGTGCCGAGGCGGGCGCCGCCTTCGGTGGCGGCTCCTCTCAGACGGTGTTCGGCTCACGCGGCAGCGGTGGCTTCCTGTCCAAGCTGACGGGCGGTCTGGCGGCGCTTTTCTTCGTGACCTCTCTGGGGCTGGCGTACTTCGCGACCAACGCCGGCAGCGCGCCGCAGAGCGGTATCCCGGACGCCCAAGTGATCGAGCAGCAACATAATGGTGCTCCGACGCTTGACGATGGTGATCAAAGCGGGAATAATGCTGCGCCAGCACTCGAGGAAGGTGGCGATCAGGAATCGTCAAATCCTTGAGTGAAAAGGAAAATTCGCTGCGTTCAGCAGGACGTCAGAATGCAGCGAATTGAGTGTGGCGCCCAGGTGCTACACACCCCCTGATGCCGAAGTGGTGGAATTGGTAGACACGCTATCTTGAGGGGGTAGTGACCTTACGGTCGTGCGGGTTCAAGTCCCGCCTTCGGCACCATCGTCAAGTGATTCCGGTCTTTTCGACTTGAACCTCTGGGCGATACTGTACGGATTCTTGCTAGAAGAATTCAGGCGATATTGCGGCCTTCCTTGACCCATCTCGAGGCCGTTCCTATAATCGCCAACCTGATGTTGCGGGGTGGAGCAGTCTGGTAGCTCGTCGGGCTCATAACCCGAAGGTCGTCGGTTCAAATCCGGCCCCCGCTACCAAGTTTCTTGAAAGGCCCCTTCCTGAGAAGGGGCTTTTTGTTAGCGGCTTTGTCGACTTTCAACATAGCCTGCTGACGTCATTGCCAGTCAGCCACCTAGCACCTTGCATGTCTCTCAACTCCCGGTCAGGTGCCTGATGCAACTGCTGTAGGAGTCGTTTGTGGTCACCAAGGACGCAGCACTGTATGCGATCATCGAACCGGTGGTTACCGCCATGGGTTTCGAATTGTGGGGCCTCGACTATCTGGCTCAGGGCAAGCATTCCAAGCTAATGATCTACATCGACAGCCCCGATGGAATCTCGGTCGATGATTGCGCGAGTGTCAGCCGCCAGGTCAGCGGCGTGCTGGATGTCGAAGATCCGATCTCGGGCAACTACAGTCTGGAAGTTTCCTCTCCAGGTCTCGATCGTCCGCTCTACACGCTCGATCATTTTTCGCGCTTCAGCGGCCACGTGGTGCAGCTCAAGCTACGCACCGCCTTCGATGGGCGTCGCAAGTTCCAGGGGCGCCTGGCCGGCATCGATGGTGACGAAGTGCTGCTGCACATCGATTCGGAAGAGTACTGCTTTCCCATCGAAAGCATCGATCAGGCTCGCGTCGTCCCGCAGTTCGACGACTGAATTCCATCACCTGTTGTTCGATGACTCAGTAATTCGAGACCAAGAATTCGAAACCAAGAACCGGTTTTTCGGCGAGGCATAGGCATGAGCAAAGAGATACTGCTGGTCGTTGACGCCATCTCCAACGAGAAGAGCGTGCCCCGAGACGTCATTTTCGAGGCTGTCGAGGCGGCATTGGCCAGCGCATCGCGCAAGCGCTTCGAAGGACAGGATGTCAGCATCCGCGTCCAGATTGATCGCCGCACCGGCGAGTACGATACTTTCCGTCGCTGGGTCGTGGTCGAAGACGAAGACTATCTCAGCGAAGATCGCGAAATTCCGCTCTCCGAAGCGGAAACGCGCGAGCCTCCGCTGGCGGTCGGCGACGTGGTCGAAGAGCAGGTGGAGTCGGTGGCCTTCGGGCGTATCGCGGCCCAGACCGCCAAGCAGGTGATCGTGCAGAAGGTGCGCGAGGCCGAACGCGCCCAGATCGTCAAGCAGTACACCGAGCGTGAAGGCGAGTTGGTCGCGGGTATCGTCAAGAAAACGACACGTGATGGGCTGATCATCGATCTCGGTGAGAACGCCGAGGGCTTTCTGCCGCGTGGCGAGATGATTCCCGGCGAGCGCTACCGCATGAACGAACGGGTCCGCGCGCTGCTGTGGAAAGTCGATGCGGAAGCGCGTGGCTCCCAGCTCATCCTGTCGCGTACCAAGCCCGGCATGCTGGTCGAGTTGTTCAAGATCGAAGTGCCGGAGATCGCCGAGCAGCTGATCGAGATCAAGGGAGCGGCCCGCGACCCGGGTGCGCGTGCCAAGATCGCGGTCAAGACCAACGACAGGCGGATCGATCCGGTCGGCGCCTGTGTCGGCATGCGCGGTTCGCGCGTGCAGGCGGTGTCCAACGAGCTGCGTAACGAGCGCGTGGATATCATTTTATGGGACGACAACCCCGCGCAACTGGTGATCAATGCCATGGCGCCGGCGGAAGTCGCCTCGATCCTCGTTGACGAGGACGCCCATTCGATGGACGTCGCCGTCGGCGAGGACAACCTCGCTCAGGCCATTGGTCGTAGCGGTCAGAACGTGAGGCTCGCCAGCGAGTTGACGGGCTGGACGCTCAACGTCATGACCATCGATGAAGCCGAGGGTAAACGCGAGCAGGAAGTCGACAGCCTGGTCGAATATTTCATCAACCATCTCGAGATCGACGAAGACGTCGCCCGCATCCTGGTCGAGGAAGGGTTCACGACGATCGAGGAACTGGCCTACGTGCCGGTCGAAGAGATGCTGGAGATCGAAGAGTTCGATGAGGATCTGGTCGAGGAACTTCGTGCAAGAGCCAAGGATGAGCTTCTCAACTTGGCCATCGCATCGGAAGAGCAACTGGATGGCGCTCAGCCCGCCGAAGACCTTCTCACGATGGACGGCATGGACCGCCACCTGGCTTTCATTCTTGCCAGCCGTGGCATCGTCACCATGGAGGACCTCGCAGAACAGTCCATCGAGGATCTGAAGGATATCGACGACGTGGACGAGGAGCGCGCAGCGGCACTGATCATGACTGCCCGTGCGCCTTGGTTTCAGAGCGAAGAGTAACGTGGTCACGGGTTCAGGAGGGTCGTAATGTCAGACATGACCGTAAAAGAGTTTGCCGGCAAGGTGGGACGCGATGTGTCCCGCCTGCTTGAACAGATGAAGGATGCGGGTCTGCCGCATCAGAAGGAAAGCGACGCGGTCTCCGAAGAGGACAAGCAACGTCTGCTCGATCACCTGACCAAGAGTCATGGTGGTGGTGGCCGCGGCCCGCGTAATCGCATCACCTTGACACGCAATACCCGCAGCAAGATCCGTTCGGGCGAGCGTGGCAAGACCATCGAGGTGCAGGTGCGCAAGAAGCGCACCTACGTCAAGCGCGATGCGGAGCCGGTCGAGGAAGCGCCGGCCGAGGACGCGGGTCCGCGTCAGCTCGTCGGCGACATGGCCGATCAGGCGCAGCAGCAGTCCGAGCAGGCATCCGCCGCCGCTGCCGAAGCGTCCAACGAGCCGACGCCGGATCTGACCGCCGGGCAGGAGAGTTCCAACAAGGCGGCGGCACCGTCGCCCGAGCCCCAGGCGCCGGGGGACGACATTCCCCAGGAGCCGCAGGTCGAGGACAACGAGCCGACCTCCAACAGCCAGCCGTTCGTCGAGCCGCCGCCCAAGGAGCCGCGCACGGAAAACCGTCGCGCCCATCCGAAGAAGGACAAGGAGCGGGATCAGGGGCGTCGTGGGCGTCGTGACGACGACGACGATCGTTCCGAGCGTCGTCGCGGTAGCGGTGCCAAGAAGGTCAAGCGGGCCGAGCGCCGGGGTAGCCGTCGCGGTCGCGGCGACAACCAGCATGGCTTCCAGAAGCCGACCCAGCCGATCGTGCGTGAAGTCGCGCTGCCGGAGTCGATCAGCGTCGCGGAATTGGCGGACAAGATGTCGGTCAAGGCCAACGAAGTGATCAAGGCCATGTTCAACATGGGCGCGGCGGTGACCATCAACCAGACCATCGATCAGGATACTGCCGCGATCGTGGTCGAGGAGATGGGCCACAAGCCGAAGCTGGTCAAGGAAGATGCGCTCGAGACCGAAGTGCTCGAAGGCATCTCCTACGAAGGCGACGAGATCACCCGCTCTCCGGTCGTCACCGTCATGGGGCACGTCGACCACGGCAAGACCTCGCTGCTCGACTTCATTCGTCGGACCAAGGTCGCCACCGGTGAAGCCGGCGGTATCACCCAGCACATCGGCGCCTATCACGTCGAAGGCGAACATGGTGGTGTCACCTTCCTGGATACGCCGGGTCACGCGGCCTTCACCGCCATGCGTGCTCGTGGTGCCCAGGCGACCGACGTCGTCATCCTGGTGGTTGCCGCCGACGATGGCGTCATGCCGCAGACGGTCGAGGCGGTAGAACACGCCAAGGCCGCCGGTGTGCAACTGGTCGTGGCGATCAACAAGATCGACAAGGAAGGCGCCGATCTGGACCGGATTCGCAACGAGCTGTCGCAGCACGGTGTGATCTCCGAGGAGTGGGGCGGCGATACCCAGTTCGTCTCGGTGTCGGCGAAGACCGGCGAAGGTATCGATCAACTGCTGGAATCGGTGCTGCTGGTCTCCGAAGTGCTCGAGCTCAAGGCCGTGCCGGAAGCGCCGGGCAAAGGTGTCGTGGTCGAGTCTCGCCTCGACAAGGGCCGTGGTCCGGTAGCGACCGTGCTGGTCCAGAACGGCACGCTCAAGCGTGGCGACATCGTCCTCGCCGGCCTGCATTACGGCCGTGTGAGAGCGCTGACCAACGAGCTCGGCAAGCAGGTCGAGTCGGTGGGGCCGTCCATGCCGGTCGAGATCCAGGGTCTCGATGGCACGCCGGAAGCCGGTGAGGACTTCATGGTGCTGTCCGACGAGAAGAAGGCGCGTGAAATCGCCAACTTCCGCCAGGGCAAATACCGCGAAGTGCGTCTGGCTCGCCAGCAGAAGGCCAAGCTGGAGAACATGTTCAGCCAGATGGGCCAGGACGAGGTGGCCAAGGTCAACGTCGTCCTCAAGGCCGACGTCCAGGGCTCGCTGGAAGCGATCCGCGGGGCGCTGGAAGAACTCTCCACCGATGAAGTGCAGGTGGCGGTGGTCTCTTCCGGGGTTGGCGGCATTACCGGAACCGACGCCAACCTGGCACTGGCCAGTGAAGCGATTCTGGTCGGGTTCAACGTCCGTGCCGACGCTTCCGCCCGGGAAATCGTCGAGCGTGAAGGGCTGGATCTGCGCTACTACAGCGTCATCTACCAGCTGATCGACGAGGTCAAGCAGGCCATGAGTGGCATGCTGGCACCGGAGTGGAAGGAAGAGATCGTCGGTATCGCCGAGGTGCGCGACGTGTTCAAGGCGCCGAAGATCGGGGCGATCGCTGGCTGTATGGTCATCGAGGGCTCCGTTCACCGCAACAAGAAGATCCGTGTCCTGCGCGAAAACGTGGTCATCTACGAAGGCGAGTTGGAATCCCTGCGTCGCTTCAAGGATGACGTCAACGAAGTGCGCAACGGCATGGAGTGCGGTATCGGCGTCAAGAACTACAACGACGTTCAGGTCGGCGACAAGATCGAGGTCTTCGACCAGGTCAAGGTCGAGCGTACCCTGTAAGTGACAGGATCCCGCCGGCGCCCAGTTTTTTACGAACCAGGCGCCTGCGGGATCTCGAGAGGCAACGATGCGCGAATTCAAACGAACCGATCGGGTCGCCGACCAGCTGCAGCAGGAGCTGGCCGTCCTGATCCAGCGCGAGATCAAGGATCCGCGCCTGGGGATGGTCACGGTCAGCTCGGTCAAGGTCAGTCGGGATCTCGGTTACGCCGATGTCTACGTGACGCTGCTGGGCGAGAACGATCCGGCTCGGGTCAAGGAAAACCTGGCCGTGCTCAAGCGGGCCGCCGGGTTCCTGCGCTCGCAGATCGCGCGCCGCATCAAGCTTCGCCACGTGCCCGAGCTGCGCTTTCACTATGACGAAAGCGTCGTGCGCGGGCACAAGCTGTCGGCGCTGATCGACGAGGCCGTCGCCAGCAACCGCCCGCAGGAGAGTGACGACGCTGCGGGCCAGGACGACGGTTCCCGGGGGAGCGATACGCGGCACGAGGATGGAGAGTCGCGCTGATGGCACGGCGTCGCAAGGGGCTGCCCATCAACGGTGTGCTGCTGCTCGACAAGCCCAAGGGGGTGTCGAGCAATCACGCGCTGCAGCGGGCCCGGCGGTTGTTCCAGGCGCGCAAGGCCGGCCACACCGGGACGCTGGATCCGATGGCGACCGGGTTGTTGCCGGTCTGCCTGGGTGAGGCGACCAAGTTCTCCGCTCACCTGCTCGAAGCCGACAAGGTCTACCGGACCCGAATCCAGTTCGGGGCCGTGACCGACACCGGCGATGCCGAAGGTGAGGTGATCGAGCGCCAGGCCATGCCTGCCGCGCTGGATCGTGATGCCGTCGAAGCCGTGCTCGAGCGTTTTCGCGGCGAGATCGAACAGATCCCGCCGATGTACTCGGCGCTCAAGCATCAGGGGCGCAAGCTTTACGAGCTGGCGCGCCAGGGCGAGACGGTAGCGCGTGCGCCGCGCCGCGTAACGATATATGATATGCGCCCGCTCGAATGGGAGCCCGATGGCGTCTGGTTGCAGGTGCGCTGCAGCAAGGGCACCTACATTCGGACACTGGCCGAGGATATCGGCGCCGCGCTGGGGTTTGGCGCCCACATCACGGCGTTGGAACGTCTTGAAACGGGGCCCTTCGACAGCGCAAGGCGAGTCCCTCTCGAGACGCTCGAGGCGATGAGCGACGAGCAACGGCTGGCGCAACTGCTCCCGGTCGATGTCATGCTCGAGCATCTGCCGACGCTCAGCGTGACGGAAACCGTGGCTCGGCAATTGCTGCTGGGGCAGCGGGCGGCGGTGGCAGGCACCGAGCTGGCGCCGGGCACCACGGCGAGACTGTATCGCGACGAATCCTTTCTGGGGTTGGTCGAATTGACCGCGCAGGGGGAAGTCGCTCCCCGGCGTCTGGTCGACACGGCAGCATTGGACTCGGACTCTGTCGAGTCGAGGCAAGTCTCGACAAGCGCCGAAGGTCAAGCTGTCGGCATCGATTCGATGCACCCGTCTTCGTGACGGTCAACTGGGAGGCTGCAAATATGCGTGGTCTCCGATATTCATCATTCAGGCATATTGCTTGCTGGAGAGTTTTTCATGGCATTAACCGCTGAAAAGAAAGCCGAGATCGTCAAAGAGTTCGGTCAGGGCGAGAGCGACACCGGTTCCCCGGAAGTCCAGGTTGCGCTGCTGAGCGCCAACATCGACGGCCTGCAGAGCCACTTCAAGGATCACAAGCAGGATCACCACTCCCGTCGTGGTCTGATCCGCATGGTCAACCAGCGCCGCAAGCTGCTGGACTACCTGAAGGGCAAGGACTTCGATCGCTATCAGTCGCTGATCAAGAAGCTCGGCCTGCGTCGCTGAATCGCCCGGCCGCCGGCAACGGCGGCCCAGGCATCAGCGAAAGGCGGTGACGTCTCGTCGTCGTCGAGAAAGCCCTGTCGATTTATCGGCAGGGCTTTTTTCATTCTCACGAGGCGGGTGTCCCGTGTTTTCCCGCGCTTCTGACGCGCATGCCTGATCGCCTTGAAGGTTCGAGCGATCGCCGGCGCGCGGGTGCTTGCGGTCATCCATTCTTCCACTAAAAGCGAATACGCAGGATCGGTCGGGGCCGCTATGGTCGCTGGATAAATGTATGATGTATTACTAAAGGATCTCCGATGGCGACGGTCGATTTCGAAACGCTGCAAGCCACCCTGCAGCGGATTCTGCTCAAGGCAGGGCTGGCGCCCGATGACGCCTCGCTCTGTGCGCGCATTCATGCCGAAAGCACGCGGGACGGCGTGCACTCTCATGGCATCGGACGCATTCCCCGGTTCGTCGACTACGTTCGCCGGGGGTGGGTCGACGTCGACGCTGCGCTGGAACCCGTGCAGCGACTCGGCGCCATCGAGGTGTTCGACGGCCACTTCGGTATCGGCATTCGCAACGCGATCCAGGCCACCGAGCGGGCCATGGCCCTGGCGCGCGAGCACGGCATGGGGCTGGTCGCGGTGCGCGACACGACCCACTGGATGCGGGGCGGTAGCTATGGTTGGCAAGCGGCGGAGCAGGGCTTCGCGGCGATCATGTGGACCAACACGGAGCCGTGCATGCCGGCCTGGGGCGCTGCCACCCAGTCGGTAGGCAACAATCCTCTGGTCATGGCCGTTCCCCATCGCGACGGTCCGCTGGTGCTGGACATGGCGATGTCCCAATTCTCCTACGGCAAGCTGCAGACCACGCGACGCAACGGCGAGCAGCTTCCCATCGACGGCGGCTTCGATGCTGACGGCGAACTGACGCGGGATCCGGCGGCGATCGAAGCGACGCGTCGCCTGCTTCCGACCGGTTACTGGAAAGGGTCGGGACTCTCCATACTGCTCGACGCCCTGGCCGCGCTGCTGGCGCAGGGCCGGCCGAGCCACGACATCGATCGGGTCGAACGTGGCAGCGGTGGCGGGAGTTGCCAGATATTCATGCTGTTCGACCCCGAGCAGCTCGGCGGGCGAGCCGCCTGTGACGCCATCGTCGAGGGCATCCAGCACCATCTGGCCGCCGCCACGCCCGACGAGTCCGGCCGGGCGGTGCGCTGGCCAGGGGCCTCGGCCTGGCGCCAGCGTCGCAGCCAGGCACCGCTGGTGCTGGACGACGGCCTCTGGCAGGAGATCCTGGCGCTGACGACGAGCTAGGCGCAGGCGCCGCGCAGGCGACGACGTGCCGCTCGCGGGCGCCGAGGCGTTTATGGCATAAACTGAAGGCCACTCCTTGTCTTCGAACAACGACAACAGGTGTGATGCCATGAGTGAGCATGTTATCGACGTCGATGGCCGGCGGTATCGGTTCGATGGCCTTGGAACGCTGCTGGCCGCCGCCACCCCTCACCGCTCCGGGGATGCCCTGGCCGGGATTGCGGCGGCGAGCGCCGAGGAGCGGGCCGTTGCCCAGATGGCACTGGCGGAACTGCCTCTCGCCACGTTCCTGGAAGAGCCGCTGATTCCCTATGAGGAGGACGAGGTCACGCGGCTGATTCTCGATCGTCATGATCGGGCCGCGTTCGCGCCGGTTGCCTCGCTGAGCGTCGGCGAATTCCGCAACTGGTTGCTCTCCGAGCGTGCCGACGGCGAATCGCTCGAACGACTGGCCCCCGGCCTGACGCCGGAGATGGTCGCAGCGGTCTCCAAGCTGATGCGCGTGCAGGATCTGGTGCTGGTCGGCCGAAAGTGCGAGGTCGTCACGCGCTTCCGCAATACCATCGGTCTGCCGGGCCGGCTGTCGACGCGGTTGCAGCCCAATCATCCCACCGACGACGCTTCCGGGATCGCGGCCAGCATCCTCGATGGCCTGCTCTACGCCAGCGGCGACGCCGTGATCGGCATCAATCCCGCCACCGACAACACGTCCACGGTGGTGACGCTGTTGACGATGCTCGACGAGGTCATCTCCCGCTACGAAATCCCCACCCAGAGCTGCGTGTTGACCCATGTCACCACCGCCATCGAGGCGATCGAGCGCGGCGCGCCGACGGACCTGGTGTTCCAGTCGATCGCCGGCACCGAGGCGGCCAATCGCGGCTTCGGCATCGATCTGGCCCTGCTGCGGGAGGGGCGCGAGGCGGCACTGTCGCTGAATCGCGGGCCGCTCGGCAACAACGTGATGTACTTCGAGACCGGCCAGGGCAGCGCGCTCTCCGCCAATGCCCACCACGGAATCGATCAGCAGACGCTGGAAGCGCGTGCCTACGCGGTGGCGCGGGAATTCGAGCCGTTGCTGGTCAATACCGTGGTCGGCTTCATCGGCCCCGAGTATCTGTTCGACGGCAAGCAGATCATCCGCGCCGGACTGGAGGATCACTTCTGCGGCAAATTGCTTGGCGTGCCGATGGGCTGCGACGTCTGTTACACCAACCACGCCGAGGCCGACCAGGACGACATGGACATGCTGCTGACGTTGCTGG
>NZNW01000141.1 GCA_002695065.1 Salinicola sp.
CCTCGGCTAATCCCTGTTCGGCCGCCTGACGAACCCACTGCATCGCCTCTTCATGGGCTTGTTCCGCCGCCAGGAGGTACCACACCACCGCTTCCGCCGGGTCCTGCGCGACGCCACGACCGTCTAAATACCTGCCCCCGAGATTGACCTGTGCCTCGGAAAATCCTTGTTCGGCCGCCTGGCGAACCCACCGCACCGCCTCGCCACCGTCCTCCGGAACACCGCGGCCGTCGGCGTACATGCCCCCAAGGGTGAACTGCGCTACCACATGGCCTTGCTCGGCTGCCCGGCGATACCACACTGCCGCTTCCGCCGCGTCCTGCGAGACCCCGCGGCCGTCGTCGTACATACCCGCAAGGACGACCTGCGCCACCACTGAACCCTCATCAGCCGCCCGGTGGAGCCACCGCATCGCCTCGGCGTGGCCTTGCTCCGCCGCCCGGCGATACCAGAACACAGCTTCACCCGCGTCCTGCGTAAGGCCGCGGCCGGAGGCATACATGTCCGCGAGGCCGGCCTGCGCCTCCACCGAGCCTTGCTGCGCCGCCCGGTGATACCACCATCTCGCCGGATTCGACCCGATTGTCCCAACAGGGTCTTGCTCAGCGCCCAGGCCGAGCCACCGCACAGTCTCGATCGCATCCGGCGCCACGCCATCACCCGCAGCATTCAATCCCCTGATGATGACCGCCGCCTCCGCCGACCCTTGCTCGGCAGTCCGGTGGATCCACCACATCGCCAGGACATCGCCTGACGCCACCGCCGCGCGGAACCCCCGCAGCGCTTCCGCCTCATCTTGCGCAACGCCACGGCCCGCAGCGTACGTGGAGCCAAGGGTGACCTGTGCCTCAGCATGACCTTGCTCCGCCGCACGACGGTACCAAGCCATCGCTTCGCCCGCATCCGGCGCCACACCACGGCCGTGGGCGTAAAAGAACCCCAACGCGACTTGCGCCTCAGCCGAACCTTCCTCGGATATCCGACGGATCCACGTCACGGCCCCGGCATGGCCTTGCTCGGCGGCCAGGCGATACCACCGCAGCGCCTCCACCTCATCTAGCGCGACACCACGGCCCGCAGCGTACGTGAACCCAAGGGCGACCTGCGCCTCAGCATGACCTTGCTCCGCCGCCAGGCGGTACCAAGCCACGGCCACAGCCTCATCCTGCGCCACACCGCGGCCGGACCTATACCTATCCCCGAGGTTGACCTGCGCCTCGGCAAGTCCCTCCTCTGCCTGTGCGCGTAGCTCGGCAATCCCTTGTTCGGCAACTTCCTTAGGTGCCACCCAACCTATTACACCTCTCAACGACTGGTCTTGGAATGAGCACGAGGCCGTGCTCAGCAGCACGGCAGCGAGAACGGTGAGGTCGAAGTGACGTGCGTGGCACCCAGTCATAGCGTTTTCCAACAGCGACGACGCGAATGAAGATCTAGATTTTACCGCTGGCTGATGGCAGATTCAACGGGAGAGGTTCATCAGGAACCTCTCGCTGCTGACACCGACCTTGGAAAAGTGAGCCTGCCCACTCCCCGGCGAAGCCGCGTCTGATAAATTAGGGTATTGTAAGATTGAATCCGGATGGCTGACCGAAGGAGAGTGACGATGCAAACGATCCTGGTCGCATGTGTGGCACTGCTGCTAATCGCCCCGGGAGCCTCGGCTGACGACCTAGACGAGATTCGAGCGTCATTCGAGGGCGCCGTCGCCGCCCTGAACGGCGGCAACCTCGACGGCTTCCTCGACACCGTGCATGACGACGCGCTGTCGTTTTACTCGTGCGGACCGACCAGCGGCAAGCAGGGTCGTGAGGCGTGCGCCCTCGACTGGGAGCTGTTTTTCAACACGACGACTGACGCGCGGTTCGAGACGAAGAGCACCGAGTATCGCATCGTCGGCGCCGTCGGGTTCGCCTATGGCGAGTATGCACTATCGGTGAACTATAACGGCCAGGGGCGACAGACCGTACACGAAGGCCAGTACACGATGACCTACACGAAGGTCGACGGCGAGTGGCGTATCGCGATGCAGCACAACACGCCGGCCGGTGATGCGCCGCAACCGGTCCGCAACCTGCGGCCATCGCAACAACCCTAGAACGACCGAGAGCACTCCCATTCTCGCCAAGCGTCTGTTACCAGCGGGACTCCTGGCTTCGAAGCTTCCGGGGAAAGCGTTGGTGGGTTGGGGTAGGCTGAACTTCAAGCACCGTGGTTCAACGCGGGAGTGACGGCTCACGAAGGAACCAGGGAGTCCGGAAAGTAGAAATTGAGATTAAACAATTCCTTTATTGCGAAGAATTTCCTTAATCACTTCTGGGAGAAGTGACATCTTGCTCACATCCTCCGCATCAATATTCATGGCGAACGCCCAAATACCATCTGTCGTTTCAACATACCCAACAATCCAACCAAGGGAACCGGTCCATCCAGTCTTAAACCGTAATTTGTAGTTGGCCGTCTCCTCCATCAGCATAATGTTCCGTAATTCCTCATAGGAAGAATCAGTAAATGGGGAGCTTCGTTCAATAACCTGCTTGATGAAACCAACTTGTCCTACAGCGTTAATTCTCAAAGAACCATCCAGCCAAAATTCAGTCAAATTAAAGTTGTTATCCAAATCACCATATTTGGAAAGAGTTAAGTAATGTCTATATTTTTCCGCCCCAATCTTCTTTGCCAATAACTGATAACACCAAACACAGGAGACTCTGAAGGCACTCTTCAAGGAATGGTTTCTGTTCCAATTTTGAATTGAGTGCTGCTCACCATCCCAAAGAAACATGTCATCATTGTTAGTTGCTACTTCCTCTTCAAGCGCAATCAGCGTATTCATGATTTTGAAAGTAGACGCTGGAGAGACTTCTCTAAAAGAACGAGCGGCGTTGTGTGTGAAGGATTGGTTCGATTTCATAGATGAAATCACTACGGTGCCATTCAAGTTGTGCTGAGAAAACACTTGAGCAATGCTCGTGTCTCCACTTATAGCAGATGAAAACAACGAGAAAATAGATAAGAAAAAGAGGTGTTTGGCCACGCTGACTCCTTCAAGATAACTTTATTCAAATCTTATTTGCCATAATGCTGCTTCGCTGAAGAACACTCTTCGGTGACCGATGGTGGATTAGAGTTTATCTCTGGCCGATGGCGGGTTTGACGTGGAGGGCGTGTGCCACTTTGTGTCACCTTTTAAAAACACTCAGCGCACACCAGTCACTTGAGGTGGCTCAGCCGCGTCGTTTGCTGTAGGCGCCCCTCAGTTAACCCGAGACGAAGGTCCACACACGTGGCACATGGCGGCTCCAGCCCAGCTGCATCTATGTTTGGTGGGGGTGGTTCAATCCACAAATTCAAACGTCGCCCTGTCTTCAGCGCGTAGGCTTCGTTCAGAAGCGTTCCGAACGCCGATCCGAGGTTTATTCGCTGGCTCCGATCGTCCGTGATCACGACATGCGCACCATCTTGGAGCGAGGCCGTCTCGCGCTCAAGATCCGCGAGAGTCGTAGTGGCCAATTCGGCGGTCGATACCCAACGCTCAGTGCGCAAATGGTAAACCGGGCCCAGGATGATGCACAGACCAAGAGCGACCACAAGCGCGCGTGAGCGAGCCGTCGCCGCCGAGGTTTTCCAAAAGTGCCCGCAGACTGCGGCTGCAATGAGACAGGTGCCGACGGCCGGTAGACATGCGTAGAGATCTGAGCGCGTGGGCAGGAAGACTGTGAGACCAAACGCACCAACGACCCAAAGAGCAGCGCATCGGATCATCGTCCGAGTCCGAGAGTCAGCGAACATGCCGGGTCGCCCCAAGATAGCCCACAGAAGCAGTGTCAGAAGGACCGGAAATGTGGCCACGCGGTCGGCATATGACACGATATTTTCTGCGACGGCGATCGGGTTGAACACGAAGCGATAGAATAACGGTGCGGTGCCCGGCAGCATGGCATCGGTCATCGCCCGTGCCGTCAAGTAGACCCACTCAGCAGCGAAGGCTCCGCCAATCCACAGGATCCACGAAGCTTTTCCGCGCCAGGGCTGGAGAAAGGCAAGCCAGCCCAACAGGATGATTGGTAGAAGGACGGCCTCCTCCTTTGCGAACAGCGCAACCACGAGCCACGCAATGGAGACGGCCCCGCGCCCTCGCACGAGGGCGGTCGCCGAGAGCACCGCAGCCAACGTTAGGACGAGCGCCGTCCGCCCACTGACCCACAGGACCGCCATCCGGATTCCGTGAAAATTCAGGAGCCACATGGCNGCNGNGAGAGTTGCCGCNCCTCGCGGTAGTCCGAACGCGACGCCAAGCCGACCGATCGCCAAAGCACAAAGGCCCGCCAGGAGAACATTCGTGAGGCCGTAACCGAGCGGCTCCGCGCCAAACATCCATTCATTTGCCGCAAAGGTGAGTGCCACAACTGGGCGATAGAAGCCGTTGTCACTCCGGAACAGGTCGGCTAGGTCGGCTATCCCGTGGCTTGTGCTTTGCAGAATCCAGACGTAATCGTCCTGAATGAAGCCGTGACCAACTCTCGGGGCATAGACTGCAACGAACAAACAAAATGGGGCTAAATAGGTTAGCGTGACCAGCCAGCGGTGTCTTCCCATGGTCCTGACAATCACCGAAGCAAGGTGCGGAAGACGGCCACACAACAGGCGTTACAAGCGGACTACCGGTAAGGGAACTCCCCGACCGGCATTGTCGCGTGGCGGATTCGCTGGCGGGTGGAAGTGCTATTGCTTGATTACCTCAAGCATTGCACGGGCACTGTCGGCGTAATCTCCGTTTCGGTCCAATTCGAGGTATCGCTCAAGTGCGGACACCGCACCCAGCGAGTTTCCTTGGCTCAAATTCGTCAGCCCCAGGTGATAGTGAGCATCAGCATGCCTTGAATCCTGGCTAATGGTCTGCTCGAAATACACCTTCGCCTCGACAACTTTTGAATCGGTCCAAAAACCCATGCCCCGCTCAAAGAGCTGCCTCGAATTTGTGCCAAGTTCCCCTGCTATCTGCGCGGCTGCGGTAAACGCTTGCCCAGCCTCATCGAACTTTCGCTGACGATTGTAAACATTCACAAGCCTTCTATGTGGCGCCGCGAACTCGGGTTTGAGTGACGCCGCCTGCGTGAACGCTGTCACCGCGTCCGCGTCACGAGACGACGCAGAGTAGACCAAGCCGAGGTAGTAGTAACAGTCATAGCAGTCTGCTGCGATCGCAAGAACTGCGTTGAAATTCGTTACCGCTTCTTGGTAATTCTTAGCAGCATTCGCTTCAACACCCTGCGCGAACAACTCCCGCAACTCCTCCACTTGGTCCTTCTGTCTGAACTGCGCCAAGACTTCCAGAAACGTCACCGGGGCCGTTGCGGATGCGATGTCGAGGTAGAAGTTCTGGCTAACAGTGTCGGTTTGAATCCTGACTACTTTCCTCTGACGCTCGCCATCTTTCTCGACAGTGATAACGTAATCGCTCGGTCGCAGACCCATCTGACTAAATCTGCCCCGCTCATCTGTTTCGTCCTCAATTCGTATAACGGGAGGTTTCGTAGACTCAATCATCACCTTGACTTTGGCGAGCGGTTCATCACCTTGACCCGTGACCGTGCCTCTGAGGTTCCCGGTGGCCGTCTGGGCAAGAGTGGGTGGGGCCACTAGGAAAAGCACCACAAGCAACATGCACATCGTGAAGAGTTGATTAATCTTCGGCATAATCCCCCGCTACTAAAAACCCATACTCAGCCGCCAGGCGGCCTTGCGAATGAGGTTGTACCGCAGGACGGGATCCCGCTGTGCCCTCGCCAGCCGAAGCCAGTGGTGCGCTTCGGCGTGGTTCTTCAACACACCTCGGTACCACTGCACCGCCTCGAGGCAGTCCTGCCGAAGGCTTCTCCCACTCATATACCTGAGTCCACAGTTCCGGGAGGGCAAACGGGAGGGCAAACGGGAGGGCAAACCGGGAACTTCCATCGCCCTGCTCAGCCGCCAATCGGGTCGCCCGAGAAAGTGCTGCAGTGTGCCATCACCCTGGTCGGCACGTGCGCGTAGGTCGGCGAGATCCTGCGATGTCCGTTCCTGCTGAGCAGAGACCGGCACACTCAACACCGCATTAGTGAGAACGGCGAGGACAATGAGCTGAGCGTGGCGACCGGTCATAGTGCCCTTCCGATGCCGACGACGAACTCAGTGGAGGCCCCGATTCTACCGCTAACCAATCGAATTTCTCCAAGAAACTTTCATTACAGGACGGTCGTAATTTTAACAAATAGCGTGTTTCCCTGGTTGGACCGTTCACCGAACTTCGCGGTCCCACGCTGGTAGGCGACCTGCACGGTGCCGAACGGTGGCAGATACCGGTAGACGAAGACCGCCTGCATGTTCCGTCGGTCAATCGCCGAGTTCGTCTGGAAGAAGACACGCAGAAACAGATCTGGAGTAAAGAACTGGTTGGCGCGAAGGACGTGGATCCAGGTGCTCTCGTTCTCCGGGTCCGGGTCAAGCTCCAACCGCTGAAGCTCGTATTCGACCGAGAACTCCTTGGTCACCGTGTAATTCGCAGCCGCGCTCAAGAGCTTGAAGTCGGCGTCGAAGTTCCGGCCGAACGAATAACCGCCCCGTACCGACTCATAGGACCGCGTGTTGTAACCGAGCTCCACCTTCGTCTGTCTATTCCGGAAGTCTTTCTCGAACCGCTTGAACTCTTCAGTGTGGCTAACGGAGGTGCTCCAGCGGTTCCGCCAGTCAAACTCAAGCGACTCGTCGACCTTCCAGCTCCGCAGGAGGCCCGCCTGTCCCCAGTAAATGTTGTAGTTCGAACCGTACTGCAGACGCTCGATAGCGCCGCCCCGAACCCAGAGCGTCTTTCTGACGGCACCGTCGATCTCACGACGATCATCATCGCGGATGAAGCCGACCGCATTGATGTTGTCCGCGACCCTATCGCCAAGGTGCGTGATGCGTACATGCGCGTGCGCGGTGGGCGAGTCATAGGACGGCCGAGCGAAGAACGCGACGGTGCCCTTTTCGTGCTCGCCGTAGCTCTTGACGAACTGCCCCGTGAACCCGAAATGCTCGGTGAAGAATAGGTTGGCATCAATTTCAACCGACCCCTGCTGTCGACCATCGTGGGATCGATTGGCCAACATGAAACCAAGGTTCGAACGGGTCGCCACGTCACGCCGTACCCGCGCCACCGTGTAGTTCGCTCGGGTGGTCGAGCCTTGCAGCTCGCCTTGAGCAGACAGTCCCGCGAAGTTCCACCCACCTTGAGTGCCGAGGACTTTCGCGCCACCCGAGATGTCCCCAATCCGACGAGAGTAAAAAGTCCTGATCCGCTGCCCAAACAGTTCCTGCCCCTCAATAAAGAACTGTCGCTTCTCGGACAGGTTCAACTCGAAGCGAGTCAGGTTGATCTCTTCTTGGTCCGCCTCGATCGTCGCGAAGTCTGGGTTCACAGTCACATACGCCGAGGTCTGCGGAGTGAGCGCGTAGCGGGCATCCAACCCGATCGACGCATCCAGTGAACCGCCCTCTTGCGCTTGCGATAGCGCATAGGGAATCACCTGATGACGACGAGCCGGCGACGGCAGATTCAGACCGATGAGATCACCGGCCTGCGACATCCGGCCCCAGTGGTCGACCGGCCATGACCAGTAGCTGCGTTCCAGCGTGCGGCGTCGGCTACGCCCAAAGTTAATGCCCCAAGTCGTGTCGTCACCGGCGGCGTATTGCAGCGTGTCCAACGAGATGGAGACCTCGACGGTGTATCCGAAGTCGGTCTGTTGCGTCACTGACACCCACGGCGCGTCCCAAGTGTTATCGCTGGTCATCCCATCCTCGGCCAGCCGCCCATCGAGTTGGGTGCCCAACACGTTGGTCATGAAGAAATAGCCAGAACGACCATCGTGGAACGTATCAAGGTAGACCTGCACCGAGTCGTCGTTCCAGAGCTCCGCGTCGCGCTGCGTCATCTGTCCCATGACCGGCTCGGGGTCGTGCGCCACGAAGGCGACGTAGAGATGCGCATCGTCATACAGCACAGTGACCTCGGTCTTGAACTTGGACGGTTCTCCGCGGTTTGGCTCGAATTGGATGAAATCCGTCACACGCGCTGCGTCTCGCCATTCGTTGGCGTCGACCACCCCATCGACAGTCGGCGGAGAGGCCGTCTTGACGGCCCGCATCGTAAACGGGTCGATGGCCTGTGCCTGGACCCGCACACCGGGCGCAAGCGCAACGAGGACAGCAACGAGACCGATGACGCACGCGAATTTTGTCATCGGTTGTCTGTAGGCATGACGACCTGAATGAAGAACATTCTTTGGCTGGCCGGCGGGCGGTTCAACGCAGAGCCCGGCTGGGATTCACAGACCTAGAGCGCGTGGGCTCACAAAGGGCCGTCTCGGGACGGCGTCATTACAATTAAGCGAGCGCAGTGCCTACCCGGGCGCCGAAGTTAGAGTGTACACTGCGTGCACCGATTAGTTCCCGGGTAATTACCCGTTCAACACGGGCTCGGTATAGGCCGCGCAACCTGATTTGACGTGGCGTTTCGGCTTCGAGATGGGGGCGTGGAGGGAACCTACGGTTAGCATTCCCAAGGAACGGACAACACCATGGAAAGAAGAGAATTCTTCGTTTCGACGGCATTGGGGGTGATGGGCTTGGGTGTCGGAGACCTCTCCCTCGCCGCGTCACGGCCCAGCACACCCTCGCAAGCGAACAACCGCAAGATCTTGATCGCCGGCGGAGGCTTCGGGACAACCTTCCTCCGCTACATGGCGTCCCTCACGGGTAAGGAGCGACCGAAGCTCTGTTATTTACCGACCGCCTCCGCTGACCGCGAGTCAGGCATTATTCGATGGTACGAAAACTGCGCACCGTTGAATGTCGTCCCGTCGGTGCAGGCGAGCTTTATCAGTAGCGGACGCATGACGCAGACGTTCGAAGAGGTCTTGTTGTCCGTGGATGGCATCGTCGTGTCAGGCGGCAATACGCTGAATCAGCAGGTCATCTGGAAGGCCCATGGAATCGACAAGGTCCTCCGAAAGGCCTGGGACCGTGGGATCGTGCTCGGCGGTGCCAGCGCCGGCTCACTCTGCTGGTTCGAGGAGGGCACGACAGATTCCCGACCAAAGGAATTGACGAAGGTCGAATGCCTAGGTTTTCTTAAAGGGAGCCACTCCCCTCACTATGACGCTGAAGAGAATCGTCGGCCGACGTATCACAGACTGATCAAATCGGGTGAGCTGAAACCCGGATACGCCTGCGACAACAACGCAGGAATCTATTTTTCGGACAACGAAGTGAAGAGAGTGGTGCACACACGAGAAGACGCCAAGGCCTACTACGTCAGCCTCCAAGGGGGAGAGATCGTCGAGGAAGAGTTAAAAGCGGAAATGATTGAATGACATAGCGACCCGTGCGTCCCACGGATTAAGAATCGATGGGTTTCGTAACCACCACGCCAGGTAGTGCTCTCGCCGCCTGGCTAGTCTTCGTTGGAGCGGCCGGCTGCTCCCCTCCCGAACCCGGACATCCCGAAGCGACTCCTGAGCCAGAGGTAGTGGCAGGCGATCGGCGCGGAGAATTCCTGCTAAGCGAAGTTGAAGAACGAGAGAAGATGGAAGCTGCCGCCACCCCGGAAGCGAACGTTCAACAGGTCACGCTTACTGTCGTCGAAACCCCTAGAGGCTCAATCACTATTGGCGCCAACGTTCGAATCACGGGCAATAATCGAAATGACACAGAACTCCTGATCCCAATTATTGATGCCTGGGATGCAGGTCCCCAAACCGGAACATTCTGCGAGCTTGAGCACAGAACTCCGGTGAGGGTCATCGCCGCAACGTATCTCGAATCCGAAGACCGGTATTACTTCAATGTGATCGGCGCGGACTGTGGAGGCTGGGTGTCAGAGAGCCTTGTCCAGCCGTAGAAGCCACTGCGACTACGCAGGCAACTGGCACACCGCTTGGCGCCCTAAGTGGAATAGCGGGAGGAGCCCCTCCCGTACACGCGAACTGAAGCCGAGAGTCCTGAGCGGCCGTTTACCGTGGCAGTCTTTGACTTGACGCCGAGAACAACCGTTTGCCCGTGCTGGTCAGAATGACGACCCTGGTGCTCGCCGTGTCACTGCCATCCCGAGCGCGACTCCCTTCTATACTGACAACGTCACCAACGTTCATCGTACGCCGCGTCCAGCCAGCCCTCACGAGCTGATTGGGACTGCCCATTTCCATAGCCCAGTTCGTTACGTTGCCCTGGTCGTCCTCCTCGTCCAGAAAGAACCAGACGTGGGGATTCAGCCACTCGATTTTCTGAACGGTCCCCGTCACCTCAACCGGTGAATTGGCGTCGAATTCTGCGGAAAAAGAATGATGCGCAACAACCGGTATGGTGGCCAAAAGAAATCCAAGACCAGCAACAACCGCGAGTAACCTAGTTCTCATCGCCACCCTCTCAGCATGCGAGACCTCATCAACGCGTGAACGTCGGAACCTATTTTGCCAGTGCGAACCAACCAACGCAAGTGCCAGGGCCTCACACTCTGCTTCCACGAAATTAAGTGTAAACTACCCGTGTCTGCCTGACAGGCGTGTGAAGCGGTTGCGCCTAGAATCCTGCGCAGCAACTGAATTTGAAGGAGGCATTGCCATGAAAGCACCGGGAATGTGCTGCGTTGCGGCGGTCGCATTCGTTGGCCTCGTGCCTTGGTCACCCGCGCCGGCGGTCGCACAGACTGCGCAAGAAGCCACTACGGAGACCAGTCCCGCTACCCCGACGGAACCTACACCGCGGCTTCCGAACGGCCGGCCCGACCTAACTGGTATCTGGCAACGCCCCTACGTTCCCAATGTGACCCAGCCTCGCCCTGGGCACAAAGGACCCTCGGTGCTTCCGTACACCGCATGGGGATTAGAAAACTGGTGGAACTACGACCCGGCCGATGGCGACTACACCGCGAACTGCATGCCGTTCGGTTTACCCCGGACCATCAACGGTCCATGGCCGATGCGGATCATGCATAACGAGACGCACATCGCGTTTCTGTTCGAGCTAGGCAACTGGTTTCTCGTTGCCGACGTCGACGGGCGCGGTCATCCCGAGGAACTTGAGCCGACCTGGTACGGACACTCGGTTGGCCGATGGGAGGGCGATACGCTCGTCCTGGACACAATCGGATTCAACGGTTGGACCAGACTCGATACCCGCGGTCATCCCCATAGCGACGCCCTGCACCTGATTGAGACCTATGAGCGCATCGACGCAGACCATATCAACTACACGATTACTGTGGATGACCCAAAAACCTACACCACTCCCTGGACCAATGAAAA
>NZNW01000147.1 GCA_002695065.1 Salinicola sp.
GGCGGCGACCACGGCGAACCCGCGGCCCTGCGCCCCGGCCCGGGCCGCCTCGACCGAGGCATTCAGCGCGAGCAGGTTGGTCTGGAAAGTCAACGAATCGATCATCCCAATCACTTCCAGCGACGATTCGGAGCGGGCCTGGGCCGCCTCGATCTCGGTGACCGCGGTGGATATCTGGTCTCCGCTGGCGTCGATCCGGCGCCGATTCTCCTCCGACAGCGTCCGTCCCTGGTCGGCGTGATCCGCCGTATGCGCCACGGTGGCAGTGATCTCCTCCATGCTGGCGGTGGTCTGCTGGAGCGCCTGGGCTTGCTGCCGGCTCTGGTCGTTCAGGGCATGGCTGGCTTCGGTCAACTCCAGCGCGTCGCCACGCAGCGCCCGACTCTCCCGTTGCAGTTGCGAGACCAGCTCCAGCAGCGAGGCCTGCATCGCGTCGACGCCGGACTTGAGCAACCGCATCTCCCTCACGCCCCGCGTCGACAGGCGCTGGCTGAGGTCGCCCTGGGCGATGTCGGCGCAGTGTCGCCTCACTTCGCCCAGCGGGCGCAACAGATGGCGCTGGAACATGAAGAAGGCCAGCAGGATCAACGCCAGCGTGACCACGGCCGCCGTGGTCAGCCCGACCTGCAGGAGGTGCACGTCACGCTCCATGGCAGCCGCTCCCGACACCGCATTGGCTTTGGCGGTGGAGGACAAGCCGGCAAGACTGGCATCCAGCGCGGCGGTCAGGTCGTTGGCCTGCTTGACGCTGGTTTGGTAGGCCGAGACATCCCACGCCTTGAGCGTATCGAAGCCGGGCTGGATGCCGTCGTCGATCAGCGCCCGGAAGCGATCGGCGAGATCGCCCCCGGGCGACTCGGGGGCCGCCGGGGGCATCTCCGCGAGGCGCTGCTTCGCACTCGCGAAGGTGGCCTGCGCCTGCGCCCAGGTCTTCTTGGCGGGCTTGACGCGCAGGCGGTTGTAGTCGGTCTGATAGCTGTCCAGCAGCACCCGGGTCTGCATCAGTGCGGCATAGAGTTCACGTGCCGTCCCGAGCTGCACGACATTGAGGGCATAGACCGAATCGAAGGCGTTTCTCGCCTGTTTCATGGCCAGGTAGCTGCCGCCGCCGATGACCGACATCAGCAGCGCGAACAGCAGCAGCATGGCGACGAGGCCGCTGCGGAGCGTGAGGCGAAGCGATTGCATGACAACTCCCGATGATGACGAACCGCCTGGTGCGGCATCGTGGAATGGGAGTTTGTCGTCCTTTTGTCACAGATTGATGACAAAAGTTAACGTTTCGGTGGCCCCGCGACCTCAATCACCCTTGTCGTGCGCCTCGGGAGGTTCCGCCTCCGTCTCGGAGGCCTCGTCTGGGGGCGCGTTGGGGTCCTGGGTCTCCTCGTCGAGCCAGGTACCGCAGAAACGGCAGTACTTGGCACCGCGCTCGTGCCCCTCGTGACCGCAGCCGGGGCAGGCTTCGTCGGAGTAGCGCTCGCGCTGGATCGATCGAATCACCTCGGCGGAGAAGACCCCGGTGGGGACGGCGATGATCGAATAGCCGAGAATCATCATGAACGCGGAGATGAACTGTCCCAGCGCCGTCACCGGCGCGATATCGCCATAGCCGACGGTGGTCAGGGTGACGATCGCCCAGTACATGGCCCTTGGCATGCTGGTGAAACCGGCCTCGGGGGGTTCGATCAGGTAGATCAACGCCCCGAAGATGGTGATGATGAGCAGTATGGTGGTCAGGAACAGCAGGATCTTGCGCTGGCTGCGCTGCAACGCTTCCACCAGCATGCGACCCTCGCCGACGAACTCCATCAGTCGCAGGACCCGGAACACGCGCAGCACGCGCAATACCCGCACCACCAGCAGCGATTGCGCACCGGGTATGAACAGGGCGAGCCATGTCGGGAGAATGGCGAGCAGGTCCAGGACACCATAGAAACTGCGCAGGTAACGCAGGGGGCGGTCGAGGCAGTAGAGTCTGAGCGCCAGCTCCAGCGTGAAGATCAGCGTGAACGCCCATTCGACCAGATAGAATATCCTTCCGAAGCGTTCATGCAGATCCGGCACGCTGTCGAGAAAGACGGTGGCCACGCTCACCAGGATCAGCGTGATCAGCGCGATATCGAACGCCTTCGCTTGCGGTGTGTCCGATTCGAAGATGATCTGGAACAGCCGCTTGCGTAGCTGTGAATCGCCCGATTGCATCAAGTCAGTTTCCGTCCCCGGTGATGGTCGGCGCCTCGAGTGCGCTCGATAATCAGTTTATACGGCCCTCAATTTCGTGGCTCGACCGCCGATAATGCTAATGATACTTCGAGTATGTCGACAGTCATCGCCCGTTTCCCTCCCTGACGGGACGCATCGAACCCTGTCGCGACTCTCGGGCCGCGAGCGGAGCGGTGACGGACTCTAGAGCGACCTTCCATGATCGGGTTGATTCAGCGCATTCTCATCGATCATCTCGAGGCCAGTCATGACGGCGCGGTCGTCGGTTCGATCGCCGTCGCGGGCGACTGCCAGCAGCTCGACCGTCAGGCGCCGCTGAGGCCGCATGCGGATCCGTTCGTCGGATCGAGGCGGCGATACTCCCCCATGTTCTTCTCGATGGCCAATCCGGTGCAAGCCTTCCTGCCCCGCCTTCCCGCCATTCATGCCGCGACCGGTGCCGGTATTGGCGACGACGGCTGTCGCTTCGAAATGACCTCTGCAGAGGAGTCGGCGAGATGAGCGACAAGCCTTTGACCGTCGCCGAAGCGCGCGAGCGGCGTTTGATTGCGCAGGTCGACGCCATCAGCCATCAGCTCTGCCAGGCAGTGGACGGACAGTTCGAGTTTCACGTCCATACCGACAGCGATGAGATCGCGCTGCAGAAGCTGGCCCAGCTCAACAACCTCGTACTCGACTCGGTGCGCCGCACGATCCGGGATCTCGAGGCGTCCCGCGATGAGCTCGAGAGCCGGGTTGAGGAGCGAACCCAGCATCTGAACCTGGTGCTGACCGCCACCAACGATGGCGTCTGGGAGTGGGATCTCGACAGCGGCCAGCTCACCTTGTCGCAGCGATGGTCGAGCATGCTGGGGCTGGCGCACGGCGAAGGGCGGCGTGGACTCGACGACTGGCTGTCGCGTATCCACGAGGAGGATCGCGCCGACGTTCAGCGGTCGCTCTACCAGCATCTCGATGGCCTGACTTCCTCGGTCGCCGTCGAATACCGTATCCGGGATGCGCGTGGCGGCTGGCGAATGGTGTTGTGTCGAGGCCTGTGCCAGCGCAACGAGCGCGGTCTGGCCATCCGCATGGCCGGCACCCAGACCGACACCACGGAGCAGCGGCTCGGCGATCCGATGACGCTGCTGCCCAACGGGGCCTATCTCGAACTGCTCCTGCAGGAGTGTCTGGCGCGCTCGCCGTTGCCGCCGATGGCACTCGTCAAGTTCCAACTGCTCAATGTGGCGTCGCTGTTCGATGGCGTCGCCGTCGATGACGCGGTCAGCGCGCTACGCAAGCTGGTCCAGCGCATGCGCCGGCAGTTGCCACCGAGAGTGGCGCTGATCGCGCTGCCGGAACACACCTTTGCCATGGTGTTCGAAACCGACGAAGTCGAGCGACTGGACGAGGCGCTCGAACCGCTCGAGGTGCTGCTCTCCCAGCCGGTGGAGATCGATGGGCAGCAGGTATGGCTGTCGCATGTCAGCGGAGCGGCCGTGCTCGATCCGGCCGAGACGGTGAGCGTGGACGAGTGGCGCCATCAGTCGCGCCTGGCGCTGGCCAACGCGCGCCTGTCCGATGTCGGCTCCCGACGCTACTACAGCGAGACGCTGCGACAGTGGGAGCGACAGAACAGCCGTGCCGAGCAGTTGATCCGCGGTGCCCTGGCGACCCAAGGCGTGCGCTGCTTCGTGCAGCCGATCGTCGATTCGTCGACGGGCGAGATCCGCTGCTTCGAGGCCCTGATGCGCCTGTACGATCCGGCCGAGGGCGTGGTGCCGCCGGCGAGTTTCATCGAGGTCGCGGAACGCTCCGGGCTGATCGCGCCGCTGTGGGAGATGTTGATGGAGCAGGCATTGCCGCTGCTCAAGGATGACATCGTGCGCGAGCGTTTCGGCGACCGCTTCCTGCTGAGCGTGAATCTCTCCACTCGCCAGTTGATGGACCCGGGGTTGCTCGACGACATGATCGCGGCATCGAGGCGTCACGGGGTCCCCCACCATCGGCTGCAGATCGAGGTCACCGAAACCTCGGTGCTCAGCGATCCCGTCAAGGCGTTCCGCAGCCTGGATCGGATCCGGGATGCCGGCATCCGCGTCGCCCTCGACGATTTCGGCAGCGGCTACTCGTCGCTGGCCCAGTTGACCTCGATGCCCATGGATACGGTCAAGATCGATCGCGAGCTGGTGATGAACGTCACCTCGCTGCCGCGCAAGCGTCACGTGCTGTCGGCGGTGGTCGCCCTCTGCCAGCGTCTCGACTACGGCATCGTCGTCGAGGGCGTCGAGGAGCGTGAAACCCTAGAGATCCTGCTCGACTGGGGGGCCACCGACATCCAGGGCTACATCTACTCCCGGCCCCTGCCGCTGGAGCGGCTGGTGGAGGATTTTCGGCCCCCCAGGCCTTACCGGCCCGGCTCGCCTTCCGTGTCACGGACTCGCGGTTCGTCGCTCTCCGCGCCCTGAGTGACGCTTGTCGCCGGACGGCGCCATCGGGTTGGATCGGGTTGGGTTTCATCGCGAGAAGGCAAGTGCCTGGCTACCGGTCCGTCTCGCTCCCGGCTCGCTGTCGAAGGGCCAGCCAGTCCTGGCCTCGCCACGGAGCGACCCCCCGACGCAGATCCGCCAGGATGCGCTCGCCGGCTTCTCGACATGGGGCGTCACTGTCGCGCGTCCACCGCTGGACCAGTCGTTGGCACTGGGTCTCGGCGTTGGCGAGCCAGGCGGGACTCCGGCTGTCCTGCCACGTATCGATGGCGTCGATCAGCGTATCCACCGAGGCGGCTTCGGGGATGGTCGGCTCGGGCCAGCCGCTGGCGAGGCAGGCGGCCCTGCTGGCCTTGCTGTGATTGGCCGGGCGCGCCGGCAGGGGCGCTGCGGAGGCATCGGCTGGCACGCACAAGGCGTTGGCCAGTGTCCACAGGCGTGCCGGGTCGCCCCGTTTGAGCTCGAGCTCGAGCTCGCAGATCGGCAGGGTGGTCGCACCGACATGTATGCCGCCCTGGTCCAGCGCGATCTCGATATCGCAGTCGTCATCCCGGTAATGCCAGAGTCGACGCTCGAAGTCGGTCGTGAAGACCGGGCGAAGCGTTGCCAGATCCAGTCCGGAAAGGGCAGGGTGGTCGAGTTCACCAAGCCCGTCCAGATCGAGGCCGGCGGCATTGCACGCGGCGTCGTCGATCGGCCACTCCCACTCGCCGCGACGCGATAGGCCGCCATGACTCTCCGCGGCGCTCTTGAGCGTCTGCAGGCGTCGCTCGCCCTGGCGCCTGACGCGCAGCGCGACGCGTCGCGATCGCAGGGCCGAGTCGGCGGTGTCGTAATACTGGTTGCCCAGCGAGACCATATGGGAGGTCAACGTCCGGAGCCGTGGGTGATCGACCAGCAGGGCGGGGCCCTCGGGTGATAGCGCCAGTTTGAGTTCGATCTCGTCGCTCATGCAGCTTCCTGGTGTTGGTCGGTCATGGCTTGTCCGGTCTGAAATCGCTCGCCCGGGATCGCTGCCAGGTCACTCGACCGACAGCCGGGTCGCGGGGCGTAACATGAATTTTTCATGACGCATCCAGACGCAATCATTATACTGGCGCCGCCACTTCCAACGCATCCAGGCCACGTTATGGTGAGTACCAACCCGTTCTCGGCGCTGTTTGGACGATCGCCGTTCCAACCGCTTCTGGCTCACATCGTCAAGACCAGCGAGTGCGCCGGCCAGCTGTTGCCTTTCTTCGATGCCGCGCTGGGGGGCGACTGGGAAGAAGCGCGCAAGCATCGCGAGGCGATCACCCGGCTCGAGCACGAGGCGGACGAACTCAAGACGCAACTGCGCCTCAATCTGCCCAACACCATGTTTCTGCCGGTATCGCGTTCCGATCTGCTGGAGTTGATCAGCGTCCAGGACAAGATCGCCAACAAGGCCCGGGACATCACCGGCATCATGCTCGGCCGCAACATGAGCATTCCCGAGCCGCTGGCGGAGCCGATGCGCGACTACCTGCGGACGGCCGTGGACACCGTCGACCAGGCGCGCAAGGCGCTGGAAGAACTCGAGGACCTGCTCGAGTCGGGCTTCGGCCGCAATGTCTCCGACGTGATGCACGAACTGATCAAGGAACTGCACGATCTCGAGCACCAGGCCGATGATCAGCAGGTCGACATCCGCCGCCAGCTGTTCCAGCTCGAGGCTGAGCTGCCCCCGGTCGATGTCATCTTCCTCTACAAAATCATCGAATGGATCGGCGAGCTGTCCGACCGCGCCGAGCGGGTAGGTAGCCGCCTGCAGATACTGACGGCCCGCTGATAGCGGGTCTTCGTCATTCTACGCCTTCGTCACGCCACTCAAGCGAACAAAGCCTATGTCCATCATTGCGCAATACGGTGATGTCTTCATCATTCTNGCCTGTGTCTTCGGTTTCTTCATGGCATGGGGGGTTGGNGCNAACGACGTCGCCAANGCCATGGGAACCTCGGTCGGCTCCAAGGCGATCACNATCAAGCAGGCGATCATCATNGCGGTGATCTTCGAGTTCCTCGGCGCCTGGCTGGCCGGGGGGCAGGTCACCGANACNATCCGCAANGGCATCATCGACCCCGGCCTGCTGCAGAGTGATCCCCAGATGCTGATCTACGGCATGCTGGCGTCGCTGCTGGCGGCCGGCTCGTGGTTGATGATCGCGTCCATGAAGGGCTGGCCGGTCTCCACCCCCCCCTCCATCGTCGGCGCCATCGTCGGGTTCGCGGTGGCCGGGCTCGGGGTCCAGTCGGTCAACTGGGGGTCGGTGGGAACGATTGCGCTCAGCTGGATCACCTCGCCGCTGATCGCGGGGGTGTTCGCCTTCATGCTGTTCCGTTCCGTGCAGGTGCTGATTTTCGACAGTCCCGACCCGTTCGCGGCGGCCAAGCGCTACGTGCCGGGGTATATCTTCCTGGTCGGTTTCATCGTCTCGATGGTGACCCTGGTCAAGGGGCTGTCCCACGTCGGATTGCACCTGACCTTCGGCGAGAGCCTGTTGCTGGCGGTGGCGTTCGGCGTCGTCATCATGATGTTCGGGCTGCTGCTGGAAAACCGGATCAACCGCGGCGACCGGCGGGCTCGCAGCAACTACGACTTCTCCAGCGTGGAGCGCATCTTCGGCGTGCTGATGATGTTCACCGCCTGCGCCATGGCCTTCGCCCACGGCTCGAACGACGTCGCCAACGCGGTCGGCCCGCTGGCGGCGGTGATCAGCGTGGTCGAGAACAGTGGCAGCGTGACCGGCTCGGCCACCATGCCGTGGTGGGTGCTGGTGCTCGGCGGCGGCGGGATCGTGGTCGGCCTGGTGACCTACGGCCACAAGGTCATCGCCACCGTCGGCACCGGGATCACCGAACTGACGCCGAGCCGCGGTTTCGCGGCGACGCTCTCCGCCGCCTCCACCGTCGTGCTCGCTTCCGGTACCGGCTTGCCGATCTCGACCACGCACACGCTGGTCGGCGCGGTACTCGGGGTCGGCCTGGCGCGCGGCATGGCGGCGCTCAACCTGCGCGTACTCGGCTCGATCGTGCTCTCCTGGCTGATCACCCTGCCGGCGGGCGCACTACTCTCCATCGCCTTCTTCTTCATGTTCAAGGGCATGTTCGGCTGATTCGGCGAAGCCGACTGCGCCACGAAGACGCCGCCGCGGTCTACCGGCCCAAAGACGGTCTGGTATAGTTGAGGCAGCCCCCACGCGGGCCATGTCTCATAGCCCTCTGCCGGAGCGTCAATCCCTTGGACTCGCGTTTTCCCTTCGTCGACTGGTTTCGCCACTCATCGCCCTACGTCAACGCCCACCGTGGCAAGACCTTCGTCATTCTGGTGGAAGGCGAGGCGATGGCGTCGGCGCGACGCGGGCAATTGCTGCAGGACCTGGCGCTGGTTCACACCCTGGGAGTACGGGTGGTGCTGGTCTACGGTATTCGACCGCAGGTTGCCGCTGCCCTCGAGACTGCCGGTATCGAGCCGGTGCGCATCGACGGTCGCTGGGTGGCCGATCGCGAGATCATGGACCACGTCGAGCGGATCGCGGCGACCCACCGGCTCGAGCTGGAGGCCCAGCTCTCCCTGGGCCTGCCCAATACGCCGCTGCACGGCGTGGAGCTGACGGCGGTTTCGGGCAACCTGGTCACCGCCAAGCCGTTGGGGGTGCGCGGCGGCGTGGATTTCGATCACAGCGGGGAGGTGCGCCGGGTGCGCAGCCAGGCCATCGAGAGCCTGCTCGCCGGCGGCAATCTGGTGATCCTGCCGCCTCTGGGCTACTCCCGTACGGGAGAGGTCTTCGACCTGGATGCCTCGGAAATCGCCCAGCACGTGGCGGTCTCGCTCAAGGCGGACAAGCTGATTCTGCTCGGCGAGTCGGCCGGGCTGCACGACGACAGTGGCCAGTTGCAGCGTCAGTTGACCCCCGACGAAGCCGACATCCTGCGCGAACGGGCCAGCCCCGGCAGCGAGCTCTCCCGTCACCTCAGCGCCGCCTGCGGCGCGGCCCGCCACGGTGTCGGCCGTACCCACCTGCTGTCGTGGCGCGATCACGATGCCCTGCTCGGCGAGCTGTTCACCCGCGACGGTGTCGGCACCATGATCACCCAGAACCGCTACGAGCTGCTGCGCCAGGCCGTGCTGGATGACGTCGGTGGCCTGCTGGCACTGCTGAAGCCGCTCGAGGCCAGCGGCATGCTGGTGGCTCGAACCCGCGAGCGGCTGGAACACGAGATCGAGGATTACGTGGTGATCGATCGCGACGGCATGGCGATCGGCTGTGCGGCGCTGCATGGCTACGCCGAGGCGAGGATGGGCGAACTCGCTTGTCTGGCCGTGCACACCGACTATCGCCGGGGGACCCGGGGTGAGACTCTGTTGGCGGAGATAGAGCGCCGCGCACGTCGCCGGGGATTCACCCAGCTGTTCGCCCTGACGACCCATACCACTCACTGGTTCGTGGAGCGGGGCTTTTCACTCGCCACGCCGGAAGCGCTGCCGGACCTCAAGCGCGAGACCTACAATCAGGCCCGGCGCTCCAAGGTCTTGCTGAAGTCGCTGTAAAGCGACACCTGTATCGGTGAGTTATGGATCATGGCGTCTCCAAATGGAGACGCGTCAAGATAATGATTTTATTGAAATAAAGGGAAAAGGGCCAAAAAGCGTCTGTCATGGACGACATTTTTGGCCCTTTTTTTCGTCCTTCCGTGGCCAGCCGCGCGCAGCGCTCCGGTTGTAGGGAATGAAGTGTTTTTAACTAATTGATACTAATTGGGTTTTTAAAAACTGGCACGGCTATCGCAATAGTCTTGTCGAGAGCGACGAGACGACGTCTGCGGAGTCGTCTCGCCGAATCCTGTCAGGTTCCTCAACTACCCTGTGCAGGGCCTTCAGGATTCGTCTGCTCCACGCGATGTGTGACTTAGGTTGCGATGAGACGGGTGCGGCCCATCGGGCAAGGAGATGCACCACTTGGGCAAGGATGCCCCGGCAAGGATGCCTTCCCCCTCGCGAGAGGGGACCCATTGCGACCGGCCGCCAGGCTCGGCAACTGCAAGTCTGGCGACCGGTCCGAAGACGAAGCGGGCGGCTCGCCGCCATGGTATTCGATAGCTCCTGAATGGCTTAGTCGAATATCGGCTTCGGGGCCTTCGGGCCACGGGAGCGGTCTCGAATAGCTGATTCAGGCAGCGTTTCAAGGTCGTTCTCGACCCTTCAGTTCCCTGCGTACCTTGGGCCGGCTCTGCCGGCCCTCTTTTTTTGAGTGGATTCCCGGCGCACGACCGGAGGCGGCTGTCGATCGGGGTAGGGCTGAGATCCGAGCGCGCTCGACGCTTCGACCTGAATGGGCATTCAACAAAGATGTTATCCTTGCGGAACTATCCATGACCCCAATGGGCATCCTGCATAGAGCGAACTCCATGACCACCGAGCTCTCCCGACGTTGGCGGCCTCGCTCGCTTTTGCAACTGGTACTGCTGGCATTCGTCGTCGTCATGTTGCCGATAGCCGTGCTGATGTTTCAGGCCGGACAGGCGCTGTCGCAGCTCTCGACCCTGGCCGACCAGAGCGCTCGAGAGGCCGTCGAGGAGACCCGCCGTGCCCGCATGCTGAGCTCGCTGGCGCTGCAGATGGAGCGCAGCGCGCGCCAGTACGCGGTCATCGAAGAAGAGGGCCTGCGCGATATCTACAACCAGAAGGCGCGCCAGTTCGGTGAACTGCTCCAGCAGCACGAGCCTCTGATGCGCGACAACCCCGACTTCCAGTCGCTGGTCGAGCGCTTCCGGCAACTCCGGGTTCTGCCGCAGGCGTCGGTCGACGACATGGGGATGTTCCTGCAGCGATTCTCCGGGTTTGCCTCGGAGTCCGACGCGGTGAGGGATGCCACCAACGACCTGATCGACACGCGCATCGCCGATATCCGCGAACAGGCCGATGCGGTGAAGGCCCGGCTGTGGATGCAGACCGCCGCCCTCGTTTCCGCCAGCCTGATGCTGATGCTGTTCTTCACCTGGCTGATCACGCGCCCCATCCGCCAGCTCGAGCGACGGATCTTCGGCCTCGGCAGCGGCGATCACAGCGACACGCCCACCCGTATCCAGGGGCCTGCCGAACTGGTCCAGTTGGGCGAGCGGCTGACCTGGCTGTCGGGCCGGTTGTCCGAACTCGAGGCGCAGAAGCAGCAGTTTCTGCGCCACATGTCGCACGAGTTGAAAACACCGCTGGCCAGCGTTCGCGAGGGCACGTCACTATTGTCCGACGGCGTGGCCGGGGAACTCAACGAGCGGCAGAGCGAGGTCGTGCGGCTGATCGATGAAAATGGCCAGGAGTTGCAGACATTGATCGAGCAGCTTCTGGATTACAATCTGCTGCAGAACAGTCGTCGAATGAAAGTCACCCAGTTCGATGTGGCGACGGTCATTCAGGAGGTTCTCTCCAAGCATCGCCTGGCGCTCGACAACAAGGGCATGCAGGTCAGGAGTCCACATCATCCGCTGACCTGGCAGGCCGATCGGGAGCGCACGGCACGGGTGCTGGACAACCTGATCTCGAACGCCATCGCCTATGGCAGCGACGGTGGCGAACTGGTGATTCGCGTCGCCCATCAGCGCGACTGGCTGGCGCTGGATGTCGCCAATAGCGGGGATCCCATCGCCGAGTCGGACCGCGAGCACCTGTTCGAAGCGTTCTATCAGGGCAGCGCGCGTCGCAAGGGGCCGCTCAAGGGCTCCGGTATCGGACTCTCGGTCGCCGCGGACTGCGCCCGATTGCAGGACGGACAGCTGGCGCTGGTGGATGACACCGAGTTGCCGGTCTGCTTCCGGCTCACGCTGCCATGGGCCAGCGCCCCGGTCCGCGGGGCGCAATACGATAATGAGGCCGCGCCGGACGAGACGTTTCCGGGCGGTGAGGCAAGGAAAGAGACATGGTCAGTCAGATAAGAGCGACGCTCGTCCTGTTCGGCATGATGGCGCTGGTGGGCTGCCAGTCCCTCTCCGGCGAACCCAGGCAATATGGCTGTGGTGACATTCCCACCTACGCCGACAATGTCTGCCTGGTCGACTCCTGGGTCGCGTTCGGCCTGGAAGCGCAGCGCGGCGATGACGAGTGGCGTGACGAGGTGCTGGAGCGGGTTGGTCAGAGCCGCATGGACCAGAAGGCCGTGCGTGCCGTGGTGCTCTCCTGGGACGGCCCTGGCCAATGGGCCCAGGCCTCGAGCTTCTACAAGGCCGCGATCGGCTCGGCACCGCCCCGGCTGCAGCCCCTCCTGCAGCAGTGGTTGAACGAGCTGGAGGAGCGCCGGCAGCTCTACGCGCTGCGAGGCTCGAGCGGGGGGAGCCGGGTCAATGTCGGCAGCAACGATACGCAGGCACTGAAGCAGGAAAACGAGAAGCTGAAGCAACAGCTCAAGGAGATGTCGGACAAGCTGGAAGCGCTGACCGACATCGAGCGGACGATCAACGCCCGCGACTGAGACGCGCCAGGTTCGCGCGACCCACACTTACGTAAAACCAAGCCATCCGCGCGATGCCCGGCCATATCCCGGTGCGCGCGACCGCGTCACATCGAGCGTGACACATCCTCATCGACAGCGATAAGGTGAAGCGGTGGCAGGAGGTGCCAATCCCATGTCATTGAATACAGAAGCTCAGAAGACCCGGCCGGTGCGAACGCCGGCCATGCAACCGGGCAGGAGCGGCATCACGGCCCATATCCTGCTGGTCGACGACGATACCAGCCTGCTCAAGCTACTGGGCATGCGTCTGGAAAGCCGCGGATTCCGCGTGACCACCGCCGAAAGCGGTCGCGAAGCGCTGACGCATATCGAAGAGACCTCCCCGGACCTGGTGCTATCCGATCTTCGCATGGACGAGATGGACGGCCTGGCGCTGTTCCACGAACTGCAGCGTCGCATGCCCGGAATGCCGGTGATCATTCTGACCGCCCATGGCTCGATTCCGGATGCCGTCAGCGCCACGCGCCAGGGCGTCTTCAGTTTCCTGACCAAGCCGGTCGATCGCGACGAGCTGTTCGAGGCGATCGACGAGGCCCTCAAGCAGACGCCGACCACGCGCGGTGAAGGTGGCGAGGCGTGGCGGTCCCAGATCATCACCCGCAGCCCGCAGATGGAGCGCATCCTCGAGCAGGCCTACATGGTCGCCGCCTCCGACGTCAGCGTGCTGCTGACCGGCCCCAGCGGTAGCGGCAAGGAGTTGCTGGCCAACGCCATGCACCAGGCCAGTCCCCGCGCCGACAAACCGTTCGTGGCGATCAACTGCGGCGCGCTACCGGAACAACTGCTGGAGAGCGAACTGTTCGGCCACGCCCGTGGCGCCTTCACCGGCGCGGTCAGCCAGCACGAGGGGCTGTTCCTGGCCGCCGATGGCGGCACCCTGTTCCTCGACGAGATCGGCGACATGCCGCTGCCGTTGCAGGTCAAGCTGCTGCGCGTGCTCCAGGAGCGCCAGGTTCGCCCGCTGGGCAGCACCAAGTCGTTCCCGATCGACGTGCGGATCATCTCCGCCACCCACCGCGATCTCGACCGCGCCATGCACGAAGGCGACTTCCGCGAGGATCTCTACTATCGCCTCAACGTGGTCAACCTCAAGCTGCCCCCGCTGCGGGATCGCGCCGAGGACATCCCGCTGCTGGCCAAGCACATGGTGGCGCAGGTTTCCGCGCGGCATAAGCCGTTCGTCAAGGGCTTCTCGCCCGAGGCGCTCAATCTGCTCGCCTCCAGCGGCTGGCCGGGCAACGTGCGCCAGCTCGTCAACGTGGTCGAGCAGTGCGTGGCGCTGACCAGCACGCCGATGATCCCCGAAGCGCTGGTCTCCCAGGCGCTGGCCGCCGAGGAGAACGCGCTGCCCTCGTTCAGCGAGGCGCGCGCCGGCTTCGAGCGCGGCTACCTGATCAAGGTGCTCAAGATCACCGAAGGCAACGTCACCCAGGCGGCCCGCATCGCCGGACGTAATCGCACCGACTTCTACAAGCTGCTCGCGCGCCACGACCTCGATCCCGGCAGCTTCAAGCCGAGCGCGATGCCGGAACAGGCGGGATGATCCCCGCCGGTCGGCGCTCCGAACTCGCCAAGGCGAGGCAGCCGGCCAACTGAAACGACGCGACCCTCTCGCTGGGCGATCACCCGATTCGGCACTGTCGAATCGGGTTTTTCATTTCATCGGGCTAGGGCCGCGTCGGCATCTCCCTGCCATCCTCACGCGCATCCGAAACCAGTTCGCCAATTCGCCGGCGCAACCATCGGTGCAGCGGGTGGGTGGTGGTGCGCTCATGCCAGACCATGGCCATGTCGAAACCGGGAACGGACAGCGGGGGATCCAGCAGCCGTACCCGGCCAAGGCGGTCTCCGGCGACCCGGGTGGGGACCAGCGCGATCATGTCGCTGCGCGCGACGATCTCCGGCACCACCAGGAAACCCGGCGCCGACAGGGCCACGCGCCGGGACCGGCCGACGGCGGCCAGGGCATCGTCCACGGGGCCGTGAAAGCCGCCGCCCTCCGGCGAGACGATGACGTGATCCAGCCGGCAAAAGGTGTCGAGATCGAGCGATTCCGACAAGGCCGGATGGCCGGGGCGCACGATGGCGACGTACGCCTCGTGATAGAGCGTGCGCATGCGCAGGTTGTCCGGCGCCGTCCCGGGCGTCGTCAGGGCCAGGTCGACCTCTCCACGCGCCATCTGCGCATTCAGAATCCCGGTATCTATCGTCCGCCAGGCGATCCTGAGCCCCGGCGCCTCCCGGCTCAGGGCCAGCGCCAGCGGCATCAGGACCGAATACTGCACATAGTCGCTGGCCGCGATGGCGACGGTGGCCTTGGCCGTGGCCGGTTCGAACGGGCTGCCCTCGGCGACGACCTGACGTACACCCTCGATGGCGGCGTGCAGCGGTGCCTGGAGCTCGAGCGCGCGCTGGGTGGGGATCATGCCGCGCTGGGCGGGCAGCAGCAGCGGGTCGCCCAGCAGCTCGCGCAAACGGGTCAGGCGGGCCGAGAGGGCCGGCTGACTGAGGTGCAGACGCTTGGCGGCGCGACTGACATTGCGCTCCACCAGCAAGGTGTCGAGAGTCACCAGCAGATTCAGGTCCAGCCGTTCGATATCCATTCGATTGATACCAAGCCATAGAATATCGGATTTCTACAATACCAGACGGCGCCTCAAGATCAGGGTCCGAACCCGATCATTTTCCCAAACGAGGAACCGGACCATGAGCCATGTTCTGATCGTCCACGCCCACCCCGAGCCCCAGTCGCTGACCAGCGCCTTGAAAGACCTGGCGGTGGAGTTCCTGCAGACGCAGGGGCATGCGGTGCAGGTCTCGGATCTCTATGCCATGGGATGGAAGGCGGTCGCCGATCGAGAGGATTTCACCGATACGGTCGATCCGGAGCGCCTGAGCTACATCGCCGAATCCCGCCACGCCTATGCCTCCGATACCCAGACCCTGGATATCGCCGCCGAGCAGCGCAAGTTGTTGTGGGCCGATGCGGTGCTGTTCAGCTTCCCGCTGTGGTGGTTTGGCATGCCTGCGATTCTCAAGGGCTGGGTCGACCGGGTGTTCGCTTTCGGCTTTGCATACGGTGTCGGTGAGCACGGTGGCGAACGCTGGGGCGACCGCTACGGCGAAGGCGTACTGGCCGGCCGTCGCGCGATGCTGATCCTGCCGATCGGCGGGCGCGCGCCGCACTACAGCGATCGCGGCGTCAATGGCAGCCTGGAAGAGATCTTGTGGCCGATCCAGCACGGCACGCTGTTCTATCCCGGGCTGGCGGTCATGCCGCCGTTTCCGGTCTATTCGAGCGATCGCCTGGATGATGCCGGTTGGCAGCGGGTGGTGGCCGATCTCAGGCATCGCCTCGAGGGACTGTTCAGCGATGCGCCTATCCCTTTCCGGCGCCAGAACGGTGGGCACTACGATATCGATCAGCGGCTCAAGCCTGGGCTGGGTCAGGGCGAGGGTGGGACACGGATCCATCTGGTGCAGCCGGGGGATCCCGAAGAGCGGCTCGCTTAGCGGCCGCGAATGGCTCAGCGCTTCAGCCGTCGCTTCACCTCCAGCTTCAGGCGGCCCTCGCCGAGGCGGGCCGTCAGCATCTGGCCGGGTTGGGTCTGGCTGGCGGCGCGCACGACCTGGCCGTCGTCGTCCTGCAGGATCGAGTAGCCCCGTCCCAGCACGGCCAGCGGGCTTACGGCGTTGAGCTCCCGGGCCACGCCCTCCAGCCGCTGGCGTTCGCGCTGCAACTGGCGCTGCTGGGCGCTCTCCAGTCGCTGGCGTAGCTGGTCCACACGCTCCCGCGATTGGCGCAGCGTACGGCTCGGGTCGTGGCGCGTGAAGCGCCGGGTGGCGGCCTCGAGCCGCTGACGATCCCGCTGCAGACGCTGCTGCATCGCCAGTTGCAGGCGACGATCCAGCCCCGCCAGACGCTGGCGCTGCTGGGCGAGCCGTTCACCGGGGTGGCGCAGCCGTGCACGCAGGTGATCGAGGCGCTGGGACTCGGCGTTGAAGCGCCCGCGCCACGCCTGATGGAGCCTTCTCCGCTGCTGATTCAGCGTCGCCTCGAGATCGCGGCGATCCGGCACCAGCCGTTCGGCGGCGGCGGAGGGGGTCGGCGCGCGCACGTCGGCGGCGAATTCGGCCAGCGTCGTGTCGACCTCGTGGCCGATAGCGGCCATCACCGGTAGCGCCGAGTGGTAGATCGCCCGGACCAGATGTTCGTCGTTGAACGCCCACAGGTCTTCCAGGCTGCCGCCGCCGCGTGTGATCAGGATCGCATCGAAGGGCTCGGTCGCCGAACGCTCGGCATCCTGTCGTGCTGATTCATAACGTGCCTGACGATTGACCAAGGCCAGCGCGCGGATCAGCGCCTGCGGTGCCTCGCGACCCTGCACCGGCGACGGGAACACGCTGACCTGCACCATCGGCCAGCGCGCCTGCAGCACCGCCAACACGTCACGAATGGCGGCGCCGGTGGGCGAGGTAACCAGGGCCAGATGGCGCGGCGGGTAGGGCAGCGGTCGCGCGTTGGCGAATACGCCCTCGGCACTCAGCTGGCGCTTGAGCCGTTCGTAAGCCGCCATCAGCTCGCCTTCGCCGCTGGGCTGCACGGCATCGACGATCAATTGATAGTCGCCACGCGGCTCGAAGATCGACACGCGGCCGCGAACCTTGATCCGGTCGCCATCCTTCAACGGGGTGCGTGACAGGCTCGCCCGGTTGCGGAAGAACGCGCACTTGAGCTGGGCCCTGGCGTCTTTCAGGCTGAAGTAGATGTGGCCGGAAGCGGGCCGCGCCAGCCCCGAAATCTCACCCTCGACCCAGCAGTCGCCGAAGCCGCGCTCCAGCATCTGGCGGGCCTGGCGGTTGAGGTCGCTGACGGAGAGGGCCTGGGGGTTAGGCTGAGAAGTAAAAGGGGGCATGGCGTGACCCAGAAAGAAATCGGCAAGGATGATCGATGCCGACAAGCCTAACACGGGCCGCTTTCTGCAGCCTTGGCCTTGGTTTCCCGGCGCGATTGCCATTGAGAGGCACCGACCAAACGACTATAATGCGCGATTAACTTTTCGCGGCCCCGATTCGGTCCCACTGCATGCCTCATCGCGGTGCCGCAGGCTGTTACAGGCTCCCCACCACCTGCCAATTGGGTTTCCGACCATGCTACGTATAGCGCAAGAAGCTCTTACGTTCGATGACGTATTACTCGTACCCCGCTACTCGGATGTCCTGCCCAGAGACGTCGAACTCAAGTCCCGCCTGACCCGCAAGCTGACCCTCAACATCCCGCTGCTCTCGTCCGCTATGGATACCGTCACCGAAGCGCGCCTGGCCATCGCCATGGCGCAGGAAGGCGGCATCGGCATCATTCACAAGAGCATGTCGATTACCCAGCAGGCCGCCGAGGTTCGCAAGGTCAAGAAGCACGAGAGCGTCATCGTCAAGGACCCGGTCACTGTCGGTCCCAACGCCAAGCTGCAGGACCTGCTGGAGATGGCCAAGGAGTACGGCTATTCCGGCTTCCCGGTGGTCGAGGGCGAGACCCTGGTCGGTATCGTCACCGGGCGTGACATGCGCTTCCAGCCGGACCACAGCGACAGCGTCGAAGCGATCATGACTCCGCGCGACAAGCTGGTCACCGTGCTCGAAGGCACTTCGCTGGACGTGATCAAGTCCAAGCTTCAGGAAAACCGCATCGAGAAGATCCTGGTCGTCGACAAGGACTTCCACCTGCGCGGCCTGGTCACCGTGCGTGACATCGAGAAAGCCCGCACCTACCCGATGGCCGCCAAGGACGCCGATGGCCGCCTGCTGGTCGGCGCCGCCGTCGGCACCGGCCCGGAAACCCCGGACCGCATCGCCGCGCTGGTCGAAGCCGGCGTCGACGTGCTGGTCGTCGATACCGCCCACGGCCACTCCAAGGGCGTCATCGACCGGGTGCGCTGGGTCAAGGAGCACTACCCGGAGCTGCAGGTGATCGGTGGCAACATCGCCACCGGTGAAGCCGCCGTCGCGCTGGCCGAAGCCGGCGCCGACGCGGTCAAGGTCGGTATCGGCCCCGGTTCCATCTGCACCACCCGCGTCGTCACCGGCGTCGGCGTGCTGCAGATCACCGCCGTCGCCAACGTCGCCGAAGCGCTCAAGCCGTTCGATATCCCGCTGATCGCCGATGGTGGCGTGCGCTACTCCGGTGACATCGCCAAGGCGATCGTCGCCGGCGCCAGCACCGTGATGCTCGGCAGCATGCTCGCCGGCACCGAGGAAGCGCCGGGCGAAGTCGAGCTGTTCCAGGGCCGGACCTACAAGGCCTATCGCGGCATGGGCTCCATGGGCGCGATGTCCCAGACCCAGGGCTCTTCGGATCGCTACTTCCAGAGCAAGGACGAAGGCGTCGAGAAGCTGGTGCCGGAAGGCATCGAAGGCCGCGTGCCCTACAAGGGCCAGATGAGCGCCATCGTTCACCAGATGATGGGCGGCCTGCGCGCCTCCATGGGCTACACCGGCTGCCACAACATCGACGAGATGCGCACGCTGCCGGAGTTCGTCAAGATCACCGGCGCCGGCATTACCGAGTCGCATGTACACGATGTGCAAATCACGAAAGAAGCACCGAATTACCGGGGCGCTTAACCGATCGTGCCCGGGCCGGCACCAGGCGTTGTTGGAAACGCACTCGGCATGCTCATGAACAACTCGTTCACTCCGCTGCCTCGTGCGTTTTCGTCCGGCCTGGCTTGGCCTAGCCTGGCACTCGGCCCGAACACGCCGACGGTCTGTCCCCGGCAGGAAGGGCAGGCTGATCAACCAGTTTCCAGCCAATTCCGGCTTTGTCAGCGGCGCCTAACAGCGCCGCTGCTCGTTTAAGACTCATTCCCAGGGCTCATCCGATGACCGATATCCATTCGCACAAGATCCTGATCCTCGACTTCGGCTCCCAGTACACGCAGCTGATCGCCCGCCGCGTGCGCGAGATCGGCGTGTTCTCCGAGATCCGCGCCTTCGATATCACCGAAGAAGAGATCCGCGAATACAACCCCAACGGCATCATCCTCTCCGGTGGGCCGGAATCGGTCTCCGAGCTGGGCTCGCCGCGGGCGCCGGAATGCGTGTTCGAGATGGGCCTGCCGGTGTTCGGCATCTGCTACGGCATGCAGACCATGGCGGAACAGCTCGGCGGCGCCACCGAAGGCTCCAACAAGCGCGAATTCGGCTACGCCCAGATCAGCGTCGCCGCTGAAGACGACCTGCTCGGCGGGATCAAGGATCATGTCGATCACGACGGCGGGGCGCTGCTGGATGTGTGGATGAGCCACGGCGACAAGGTAGCCCGCGCACCGGCCGAGTTCACCGTCACCGCCTCCACGCCGAGCTGCCCGATCGCCGCCATGACCTGGCCCGAAAAGCGCTTCTACGGCGTGCAGTTCCACCCGGAAGTGACCCACACCCTGCAGGGCCAGCGCATCCTCGAGCGCTTCGTGCTGGATATCTGCAAGGCGGAAAAACTCTGGACCCCGGCGCAGATCATCGAAGACCTCACCGAGCGCGTGCGCGACCAGGTCGGCGACCGCCACGTGCTGCTCGGCCTCTCCGGCGGCGTGGACTCCTCGGTGGTCGCGGCACTCCTGCACAAGGCGATCGGCGACCAGCTTACCTGCGTGTTCGTCGACAACGGCCTGCTGCGCAAGAACGAAGGCGACCAGGTGATGGAAACCTTCGCCAGCCACATGGGCGTCAAGGTGATCCGCGTCGACGCCGAAGATGAATTCCTCGGCAACCTGGGCGGCGAGAACGATCCCGAGGCCAAGCGCAAGATCATCGGCAACACCTTCATCGACGTGTTCGACCGCGAAGCCGCCAAGATCGACGGTGTCGACTTCCTAGCCCAGGGCACCATCTACCCGGACGTGATCGAATCCGCCGCCAGCAAGACCGGCAAGGCCCACGTGATCAAGTCGCACCACAACGTCGGCGGCCTGCCCGAGACCATGAAGCTCAAGCTGGTCGAACCGCTGCGCGAACTGTTCAAGGACGAAGTGCGCAAGCTCGGCCTTGAACTCGGCCTGCCCTACGACATGGTCTACCGTCATCCCTTCCCGGGGCCCGGCCTCGGCGTGCGCATCCTCGGCGAAGTGAAGAAGGAGTACGCCGACATCCTGCGCGAAGCCGACGCCATCTTCATCGAGGAACTGCACAACGCCGACTGGTACCACAAGACCAGCCAGGCCTTTGCCGTCTTCCTGCCGGTGAAATCGGTCGGCGTGGTCGGCGACGGCCGCCGTTACGAGTGGGTCATCGCCCTTCGCGCCGTCGAGACCATCGACTTCATGACCGCCCGCTGGGCCCACCTGCCGTACGAGCTGCTGGAGAAGGTTTCGAACCGCATCATCAACGAGATCAGTGGCGTCTCCCGCGTGACCTATGACGTCAGCAGCAAGCCGCCCGCGACGATCGAGTGGGAGTGAGGCGCGCCTAGTCGAAACGCCTGACGCGGCTAAGCTGACCGGGGTCAAGGGTCTACCAAAGGGTAGACCCTTTTTCTTTGCATTTCGTTACAGGGTTTAGTGAACTCGGCTTAAGTTTTCCGAGACGACTGCCGATAGAACAGATAGGTGCAAATTAGGCCTGTCGCAGGGGAAGGATGGCATCGCAGGGCAGAAGCGTGTTGTTTCTTTCTCCTTATAATGTTGGAGTGAACGCAAAAGTAATGTGCAGTCTAGCATAATTAAGTGGCAGTGACGTTAGAGAAAGATTCTTGATTTGAAATATATTAATTAATGGGTCTGAAATTTATTATTGGTTGCGCGGATGTTGGTTAGCAAAAAATAAAGTCATATATGCTAATATTTTATTTATAAGTCAATTATATATTGGTTTGGCAGGGTATAGGCGGTTAAAAGATTAAATTTGAAAGGGTCGGGACATGAATCCAGAAGTTAACCGAAGAAAAACTGCCATGTTGTTACATGAGCTTGAAATGGCTTTGGGGAATTTTGTTACGTCTAGAGAACTAAGCGTGGATAACGTATCTCCTGATCTTATTCATGAGATAGCAAATCGAGAGTTGGAAAGAAGTAGGACCCTGAATGTAAATTCTATCAGAGATGTTGTTGAAGCAACATACCTTGATGAATTATTTCAAATAGCTTTGGATATAACAAGCGATACAAGAAGGTATGATTACCTTGCTAAGCTGAAAGAACTGTTTGTCTTATATGATATTTACGAAGTCAGAAATATTATTTCGCATCCGAATAGAAAATTCATTGATACGTATTGGTATAGGTTGGCCGCACTGACGTCTGATCCGATTATTGATCTTATAGGAATGGACGAGATAAAGAAATGCTTAATAGCAGCAGAGAATGGTGAAATTACAGATCCGCCAGATGAATGGTATGAGGAGTTTGTTTGGAATATTCCGAATAACATACCAGACAAATTTGAGCATGCTATAACTGGGCTGGTAGGAAGAAAAAAGGAAACGGATTCTCTTTTAAAATCACTGAAAAACCCCAGGATAAACACGATAGCACTTGTGGCGCCGGGGGGGATAGGCAAGACTGCTTTGGCGTTGGATATAATAAACGAACAGATGACTTTGCCGGAAACAAAATCATGGTGCGATGCTTGTATTTTTATTTCACTTAAAACTGAAAAGCTAACTGCCGCCGGAATTAAGAAGCTAAGTGCTGTTGAAACCATTGATGAAATAAAAGAGCAATTGGCTCTTGAGGCTGGTTATGTCTTCGATAAGGAGCTTCTAAGTTTTAAGGATCTTGTTAATGCTTGCCATGATCAGAAAATTCTTCTGTTTATAGACAATTTAGAAACTTTGCTGGTAGATTCACCGGATGACTTCGAGCGATTTAATGAATCCTTGCCCCCTAGTTGGAGGGTTCTGGTGACAAGTCGAATTGCAATTTCCTATGCAAGTATAATAACGATAAATCCTCTTCAAGAAAAATCCGCGTCCCATATGGCGAGAGTTTATTTTAACCGTAGAGGAGGGAAGGTCGCAGAAAACCAGGTTTTTGAAACTATAGCGAAAAATTGTTACTGTAATCCTCTTGCCATCCGCCTAACTGTAGATTTGTTTTTGTCTGGAAAAGAAGTTCCTAGTTCAATAGAGGTGGCGAATAAAGAAATAGCTGGCTTTTCTTATAACAATCTTATCGATAGTCTTTCTAATAACGCAATAAAAATACTGGAAGCATTGTTCGTAGATGATAGTAGTAGTCGTTTGGATTTATGTGAGATTTTAAGCCTGCCTAAGGAAGATCTCGCAGTCGGCTTGGCTGAGCTATGTAACACTAGTTTGGTTAGTCGTAAGGTAAATGATGATATAGAAGTTTTTAGTTTAAGTAGCTCGGTAAGAGATTTGCTGTTAACCAATAGTAAGAACATTGCAATTAGAAACGAGATACAGGAAAGTATCAATCGGCGAAAAGTTCTTGCTTTGCAAATTGATAATAACCAACAAAGCAAAAATATACCATGGTATCACTGGGACTACATTTCTAGTGAGGCTCACGAAGGACTAAAGATTCTTCTTACAGAATTCATAGGTTCTAGAGCGAAAGGGTTTGCTTTTAAAAGTGATAGGTTGATACCGCTCTATAAAAGGTTTAAAGAATCAGAGCATATCTACGAGAATAACGCCGCCTTCCAGTGTGCGTTTGGAAGGGTTTTAGCCGCTTTGCGGTCTAAGTCGGATGCTGTGGCTCGTTATAGAAAATCAATTGCGCTTGATGGGAAAAACCCTAATGCACGCTTTTTTCTTGCGATGCTGTATCGTCAGCATAGTGATTATGAAGAAGCAGAAAAAATTTACGAGGGATTGATTGCTGAGGGTTGGGGGGAAGCCGTTGATGGTGAAACAAGCTTCGCCTACCAAGTCAATCATGGTTATTTTTTAACATTGCTTTATGCGCTAAAGCATGACGTTATTCTTGATAAAACAAAAAAATGGAAAGAAGATGTTTTTTTTAGAGGCATGAAGGGAGCATTTCGAGCTAGTGCCTGGAAGAGGAAGTCGGAAAATATTGTAAATAAAGACTCGGCAGAAACTATTCGATGTCTTACAAGCTCAATTCGGATACTTGATGATGTTTTCAAAAACGATGGTTACATTAAGAGCGCCTGCATACAAGCGAGAAATATATTTAACGAAGTAGCCTATTGCCTAGTGAGGCCAGAATATCGAGCTAATGTCGAATTTGCTATTGAGGCTTTAACTTTTATTGATGAGCACTTAGACAATACAGTTGGCTATGTTAAGTATGGGAGTGCTGACGAGGTCTCTAATTTAGTCACCAAACTGGCTGGTATAGATGTTCAAAAAAATCCTTTCCGATCCAGGAAGACATTTAATCGACGCGATGCTTTTGTAAACGGGTTAAGTGAGGATGAGATCGAAAGCCAAGGCTTGGTAAAAGCCAAGGTTAAAAATATCCCGCGTGGAGATAAAAGTGGTGCAAATACCTTTCTATTCGCAGTTGATGAAAAAAAAGAAGACTATTTTGTACACTATGACAAATTGGTAAATGGTGGGTGGAACGAATGGGCTTGCTTGAGGGAAGGAGATGTGGTGGCTATAAAGCCAGAGAAAATTAGAAAGGATTCTAACAAGTCAAGGTCTGTAGAAAAAATATATGTGGTGGCGTCCTGAGCCCGTGGGACATAGTGACAGTGAGGGATCTCGCTCGAGACAAGTCCCCTTGGGCTTCCTGTAGTCAGTGACTGGGTTTCGACTTTGCAGCTTTTGGAACCCTGTTTTTCGATATCGTCTTGATGGCCTAAAGACGGAATATTATGAAAATTCGCTATACGATCCCGTTTAAGCGCAATATATTAATTGATGATCATTGGGAAATCCCTTTTCAAGGCGGGACACTTCGCATTATCGATGAAAAAGGTTATGCCAAAGCCCTTGAGCTAACTTTTGAAAAACAACCTATTGAATATGCGCCGCACCTTCAAGAACACACTGAAGGCGAGCCCGTGGCGACGATCACTAGATGTGATCCTCGTATAATGTCTGTGAGGCACCAGATCGATAATGCCGCTACTTTCCTTGAGTGTATCTTTGATATTGACCTTAAAACAAATGAGATCGATGCAGAATACGAAGGTGAGACTCCTGATGAGGAAGCGAAAATAGCGATTAAGAGTATATCGGTTGGGCAGCAAAGTCCTGCATTATCACTCCCCTTTGATATGCTTACACGTGCATTGATGGCTGCTGAAACACGAGACGGACCGAAGTTCGAAGCGACCCTTGTAAGAAGCGCCAGGAAGGCCCTTGGTGCACAGGAGTTCATTAATTCATTTCGCTATTCATTCTTGCTTATCGAGTCTCTATATGGCAAAGGGCAGTTCAAGAAAGCGGGTTTACAGTCAGCATTGAAAGGGAGTAAAGAATTTAGGGATATTCTAGAGTTAGCTGTCAAAGATGTTATTCCGGAGAAGAGTGATCGTAAGTCGGATACTGCCAAGTTGCTTGAGAGTAATCCAGCGGCAGATGATATAATAAATCATCTCGTTGAGAAGAGAGGCTTTTACTTTCACGGGAATGTCAAACGTAAGGACGCTTGGAAGCCCAATGAGCAGGGTGGTGCAAAGTCGCTGGCCCTTCTCGCAATAGGTATAGTCACTCGAATTTCGATGGTGGCAGCGGATCCTATATTCTATTCTAGATTAAATAATCGTCACTTTGAAGATGCAATGCGAGCGGGGGCAAAGATTGTGTTCGAGATAAGGTTTAAATTTCGTGTGCCCGAAGAAGAGTCTGTGCGAGAGCATCAGGTTAGCATTAATATGCCAGGCACTAAAGTGACGCCAAGGTCGGCGTTTGCGGTGGCTCAGCACTTCCTTGAAGTATTCCAAAGTAATCAGCCAGTCTCAGCTCTACAAGAGGCTAAATGTAAAGTGCAGGGAACCGGGGAAAAAGTATTCGATCTTAAGTTTTATTTCACCGGTGAAGAGGGCGGTTAAAAAATACATGTAGTAATGCTATCTCATTCTGCAACTGCAATAAGTCGCCAGCACGCCATCGTTTGCAATTGTGGGTACCGTATTGCGTCGCAGAACGGCCTAGAACCCACTAGGCTCAAGACATCCAACACTTCTGCAATTGCAGCATCAGCTTGGCCCGCTCCAGGTCGATGATTATTAGTTTATCGGGTCGATCTGTAATGTCCCTTTCTCAGAACGCACCAAACGCACTTGTTTGCCGAGACCTTTGCTGTGACGGGGCAGGGGCCGCACTTCCTTACTGCGGATCCAACATTGCTTGAAATCGGATAAAAACGGGCGCCTCAAGGGCGCCCGCTTTCGTACTGAACTCACCTTCAAAAGCGATCGACGCGGAACGGGGCCATATCCACTGCGGGTTCTTCACCATCCATCATCTGGGCAAGTAGTTCGCCGGTGGCCGGGCCGAGGGTGAAGCCCTGATGGCCGTGGCCGAAGGCGAGCCACAGCCCATCCTTGCCCGGGGCGGGGCCGATCACCGGCTTCATGTCGGGCAGGCAGGGGCGGGCGCCTTTCCAGGGCTGGCTGTCGCGGCGCTTGCCCAGCGGGAAGAGCTTGCGTGCCACCTTCTCGGCGGCGGCCAGCTGCTTGTACTGGGGTGGTGAGTTCAGGTCGGCCAGCTCGGCGCCTGTGGTCAGGCGAATCCCGGCGCGCATGGGTTCGAGCAGGAATCCCTTCTCGGCGTCCATCACCCAGTGGTTGAGCTTGGCCTCCTTCTCGGCGGAGTAGTGCATGTGGTAGCCGCGCTTCACGAATAGCGGTACCTTCATGCCCAGCCTCGTCAGCAATTCACCGGTCCAGGGGCCCATGGCCACTACCACCTGCTCGGCTTCCAGATCCCCCTCGCTGGTCTTGACCCGCCAGCCGCCCTCGACCTGCAGCATGTCTTCGACGCTGGCCTGCTTCACCTGGCCGCCCTGTTCGGCAAAGCTGCGGGCATAGGCCTGCACCAGGCCGCCAGGGTCCGAGACCATCCAGGGCTGTGTCCAATGGATCGCCCCGATCAGTCCCTTACCCAGGTGCGGCTCCTTGGCGTAGAGCGCCTCGGCGTCCAGCACCTCATACTCGACCCCGAAGCGCTCGTGATTCTCCTGCGCCACTTGCTGGCGTTCCTCGAACTCCTTGCGGGTGCGGTAAAGCTCCAGCCAGCCGCCCTTGCGCACCAGTGCCTCGGCACCGGCGGCCTCGATCATCAGCGCGTGGGCCTCCTGGCAGCGCATGATCAGCGACGCCCACTCGCGCACGATGCGCGCGTAGCGCTCACCGCTCGAGTTCAGCCAGTAGTCCAATAGCGGGCCCGCCGCGCTCATCATGCCGGCGGGGCGGTAGCGGATGTCTACCTCGCGGTTGGGCAGCACCCGCAGAAGGGTGCCGATATCCCGGGGGAAGGCGTAGGGGCGCACCGCCTCACGCTGGATGATGCCGGCATTGCCGAAGGAGGTCTCGAGCCCCGGCTCGCGCCGGTCCACCAGCGTGACGTCATGACCGCGACGCACCAGGTGCCAGGCCACGGATACGCCGACCATGCCGGCACCTAGAACGATGATATTGCGGGCCATGAAGGTCTCCCTGCCGATGGATACGGAAAGCTCCGCTGGGGGCAGAGCCGTCATGCTAGAGAGTTTATCAACACTTCCCGGAAAATCGGCTATGTGCTGATAATTAAGATGTTTGTCCTATAATTAAAAAATAAATAGATAATTTATCTGTGAATAGTTAATTTAACAGAATTATCTGTGCACCCATCTCTTGGGACCTGCGCGCGCCATTATCGAAGTGTTGAGTCAGTGCACTGAGGGCCGCTAGCCTAGGCGTCCTTAGCACGTTGTGAGCATGAGGGCGCGGCTACGCTTCAGTCTGCGAACCATGGTTGGGCAGTTCCTCCCCCTGACGAGTAGCCGCGCGGACAAAAGCGGTCGGGGATTGACCGAGCACCTTGCGAAACATGCTGGAGAAGGCGCCGGGGCTGTCGTAGCCGAGTTCCAGCGCGGTTCGGGTAACGGAACTGCCGGAGAGCAGTCTGGGGAGGGCGGCCATCAGGCAGGCTTGTTGGCGCCATACTGCGAACGACATGCCGGTCTGCTGACGGAACAGACGATTGAAGGTGCGTTGGCTGCAATGAAGTTGTCGAGCCCAGTCTTCCGGCAGGCTATGGATATGCGGCTGGCCAAGAAAATCTCTGCACAGGCGGGCCAGATGGGGCTCCCGGGGCAGAGGCGCAAACAGCGGCAGCGATGGTGCCAGTTGCAGCTCGTGCACCAGGAGTTGGGCCAGGGCGCCATCGCGACCGCTCTCGTCATAGAGCGCGGGCATGTTGGCCGAAGCCAGCAGCAGGTGATGAAGCAGCGGCGACACCACCAGCACTTCGCAACCGGGGGAGGGGCGTGGCGCCGCAATCGGTTCGATATACAGGCTGCGAGTACTGACGCCGTTCATCCGCACCCGGTGCCGCTTGCCCGCTGGTAACCAGACACCGCTGTAGGGCGGTACCATCCAGGTGCCGTCATCGGTGTCGACTTCCATCAACCCCGTCATGCCGTAGAGAAACTGGGCTCGGCGATAGGTATGAAAGTCGAGCAGGGTGCCGGGACTGTAGTGTTACCTTGCTGATTGCCGTCCACGGGCCTGATAGCGCGGCCGGCCAGGCCGCCATACATATCGCGGTCGCCACCTCGAGCGCGCTGATGATCTTCGCCGCCTCTCTACCTCTGTCGGCTAGCGATACCACACTGGGCGCCTGGTAGCAGGGTATGTGGATCTGCTCGCCAGCAATTGCCGAAAACGAATACCGCTTCCTCGAAGGGATAAAGCACCATCGCTTCTTGGACCAGCAACGCCAGGCCATCGATCTCCTTACGTATGCCGACCGGATCGCAACGCTTATTTTTTATTAGCTAGAGTCTTAAATTCTTAAGGTAGTCGATTAGCAATCGTTGACGTAAAGAGTAATGATGGGCATATGGCCATACCAAATAAATAGGCGTGCTTGCATCTACTAGGTGGTCTTCAAGTAGCGTGCAAAGAGCTCCAGACTCAAGATGCTCTTCGATTGAGACGGTAGGCAAATATGCTATGCCAATGTCCTGAAGGGCCAACTTGATGCGAGTATCTATGTCATTGCAAATTACTGAAAGAGGTAGAGAAATCGATTTTTCGTTTAATAGAGGCCAAGGCTGTATTAATCCTGAGTTTCTTGAACGATAATGGATTAAATTGTGATGCAAAAGGTCCTCTGCTTTATTTGGTAAGATGCGCCGCTCTAGATAATTTGGACTTGCCACTAATACATTAGTCATTTCTCCAACATAATGAGAACGCAGGTTTCCATCTGGGTTGCTTCCTATTCGCAACGCGGCATCGTAGTTCTCACCAACCAAATCGACGAATCTGTCGGAAAAATCAAACTCGATTTCGATTTCCCTGTAGCGCTCTAAAAATACATTGAATTTATCGCTAAATAAATCAGGGATCGGTGCAACGCTTAATTTTAATTTTCCAATCGGGCTCTCAGTAGTAGACTGTATTGAGTTCTGTATATTTTCAACCTCTTCTAGTATACGCAGCGCGTGAGAAAGAAAGCGTTCACCCTCATAGGTGAGAGAAATCTTTCGAGTATTGCGCTGTAACAGCTGGGCCCCAACGGTGCTTTCAAGGCCCGTCATACGCTTCCCTACCGCTGACGCACTCAATCCTAGAGCCCGCCCCGCCGAAACGAAGCTTCCCTTCTGCGCGACCTTCACGAACACGGAAATCGCGGAGAGCGAATCGATCATGTCTTACACCTCAGGTTATGGATTACCGACATATCCGGCCGTAGAGTCCGGAACCATGGCTAGGTTATTCCTCATCACAAGGTATTGTACAGTGAATGTAACGAATGGCTCAGGTCTTACGATTGCAGCTTCGCTAATGGGTTGTTGAATTTCTTGTTACAGATAAAAAAGATATTGACATCTGGCTGTTTCTAGGTTGCGCACTTAACAAAAACTAATTTCCAATGTCAAGTTATATGAAAAAGGGAAGAATATGAACATCCAATTAGAGTCTTCGGTTTCTGCCTGCGTCCGCACACCCCTCGCTAAACATTCAGATCTCACTTGGCATATGCACGCCACCCAAGACGTCAACTACAACGTGTCTATTGCTAAAGACATACTCAACCCTAGAAATCCAGTTTTAGCTCGCACGTGCGCGAACTACGTAGTAGGGAAGAATCGAAAGACGAAACGCCTCGTTGTTATAGATAGCAAGGTCAACGAAATTTATGGTGACTCGTTAAGGGATTACTTTGAAAGTTGGTGTTTCGATATCCATTGGAAAATAATTTCCAGCGATGAAGTCAATAAGAATATGGAATCTGCAATCCAAGTTGCTGAGGCAATGGACGATGCAGGCCTGTTGCGTCGTGGGGAAATGGTCATTGGAATCGGGGGTGGTGTTCTCCTTGATGTTGTCGGTTTCGCATCCAGCCTCTATCGCCGTGGCATTCCCTATGTCCGGATTCCAACGACACTCATGGGCCAGATCGATGCTGGTATCGGCATCAAAACAGGGGTCAACCATGGCGACCATAAGAATCGGCTTGGGACGTACTTCGCGCCGTCGTCGGCACTCATTGACCCAATGTTTCTCAAAAGTCTCGATCAACGTCATATTTCAAATGGTGTCGCGGAAATTATAAAAATGGCACTCATTAAGGACCGGACCTTGTTTGAGCTACTTGAAGCCATGTCATCATACCTAACACCGCAGGCTTTTTCTTCTGATCATCCCGTTATTCAGGAAATTATGTCACGCGCAATCGCAGGTATGTTAGCCGAGCTTGAACCCAATCTTTGGGAAGCAGAATTAGCTCGTTGTGTGGACTATGGTCACACATTTAGCCCTTCATTAGAGCTGCGAGCCACTCCCATGTTATTGCATGGAGAGGCCGTGGCGGTAGACATGGCTCTATGTGTAGCATTAGCCAACGGTCGCGAATTGCTGACCGACGAGGAAACAAGCCGTGCCCTGTTGCTAATGCACAATTCCGGTTTGCCCATAATTCACCCCGTATTCAATCTTGAATTGCTCGAAAAAGCGCTAGCCGACTCAGTAAAGCACCGCGATGGTTTGCAGCGGCTTCCTATAACGACTGGCCTTGGTGCCGCAACGTTTGTTAATGATCTTACACTTGATGAGTTGTCGACGGCGCTGCAGTTTCTTGAGCAACGACAGGAAGCTTTCGACCAGGTAACCACATTATGAGTCGCGCGATTACTGTGATCGACGTTGGCGGTACTCATATGCGGTGGGCAAGTTGGAGTCCTGACACCGGTCTGGGAGGCCGCCAGAGTTCTCCAACCCCTAGTTTTCGTCGCCATGCAGAATTGCCGGTGCCTCAACTCCAAGAGCTCTTGGTCGACGCTATTTGCAAGGCTACGCCCCGTAAAAAAGACGCTGTAGTTGGCATGTCTTTTGGCGCTGCCATTAACCATCTCAACGGTATGGTGTATGCGTCTGCACCATTGTGGGGAGCGCACGATGCCCCCTTTGACCTTATGGGAGCCTTGTCCCGTAAAAGGCCCGATGTTGAATGGCACGTAGTGAATGATGTGACGGCAGCATTGCTGCACGTTGCTTCATTACCCCTTTGTGCGCTAGATCGAAAGGTCATGCTGATAACCATTAGCACCGGAATCGCTGCTCGCACAATCTATCGCGAGACGTTGCGAATTCCTTTCGATCCCTGCGGATTGCAGGGCGAGATCGGCCATTTACCAGCGACTGCCACTATCCGCGGCGAGCCGGTTGTTCTGAACTGCGACTGTGAAGAACCTGGACATTTGTCCGCCTATGCATCGGGTCGTGGCATCGCGCGGATGGCTCAGGTCCTGCAGACGAGACAACCACAAGATTGGGCCGATTCAGATCTTGGCCGCCGCCTTGCTGCGGGAGAGTCCTTGGAGGACGCGTTCAAGTCCGCGGTGGTCGCCCAAGATAGCATCGCAGCGACACTGCTCGACGCGGTGGTCGCCCCCATCGCTGACGTACTACGAACCACCCTATGCTTAGCTCCTGACTTGGACAGGATTATCTTGACCGGCGGCGTCGCCGTTGCGCTTGGTCAACACTATCAAGCTGCAATACTGTCACGCCTCAACAGACAAGGCATTTACCTTACCAGTAAATATCACCCTCAGTGGCTCGCTGATCGGATCTCCATCTTCGATGCCGATTGTCTTATCGGTGCAGGTATCGCAGCAATGAGGGAGATAGATCAATGAGAGCTAGTCACAGGGCTGTAGTCCGGGCAAATGGCACTGTCTCTGTGCTTGAACGGCCAACTCCAGTTCCAGTGGGGAACGAACTCCTAGTCGCCCCAATCTACGCTGGTCTATGCGGCACCGACATACAAATGTTGCGTGGATTACGATCCGATCCCAGTCCGGTAATTGGGCATGAGGGTGTGGCTCGGATTGTTGCTGCTGGCAGCAGTGTATCCGGTCGGTTGCCGCAAGGCGCTCTTGTATGTATCAACCCCACCCATCGTGGCGATCCGTCCTTTTTACTTGGCCACAATGTGGAAGGCTTATTGCAAGAGCGTGTTCTTATTAAGGATTCTGCGGTGCGTGACGGCATGGTGATTCCATTAAGCGAGATCAGTAATACGGTAATATCGACTTTAATGGAACCACTGGCAGTAGTGCATTATGCCCTCGGTTTACTGGCGGAAAGTTGCCCTCACACGATAGTAGTTTTCGGGGATGGTGTGATTGGACATATTGCAGTGCGTTCCGCTGCCAAGATATTGGGCTCAGCTATCCGTATTGTGCACCTGCATCATACTGAAAAAGGTATGGAATGGAGCCGAAACCACCAGGTTCCGTTTGTCCATTGCGCTTTGCACGATTCCAGAGGCGCGAAATTGTTGTCTGCTCTACCTGAGGATGAACGAGTCGCCGTGTTGCTTGCAACGCCGCGTGACGCCACGCTGTTATGCCTGGATACCGCGCTGGGCTACCTGCGTGGTGAGCTGATAATCGACCTACTTGGTGGTCTGCCATCCAACATATCGAGCCATTTTCTGCCTGGCGTAGATCTATCCAAAATCCGAGCCGCTAACTGCGCCGGCACACCCGCTCCCGCGATCCGTTTTTCTCAAGCAACCAACTCTGGAAAGGCAGTATGCCTATTGGGCCATCGCGGTGTAGCGCATAGGCATTTAAGAACAGCTATCGCTGAATTGGCTGAGAATCCGCTGCGCTATCGAGAGCTCATTACTCATATCAAAGATCTAGATGAGGCGGCGATTATTATGCGTCAGCTTTCTGTTTCACAAGATCGAGTTGTGGAAGACCGCCGCCTCATTAAACTTGCGGTGAAAATAACTTCTGAACCTAATGCTGTAGGAGTTGCTTGATGATTTCACTAAATGGTCGCAAAGGCCTTGTGGTGGGAGGGTCCACCGGTATCGGCCGAGCAATCGCAGATGCTTGGTCCCAAGCCGGTATGGATGTTCAGGTTCTTAGCCGATCTCAACCTACAAATCAAAATAAGTTGCGTTGGTCTGCGGTAGACCTTGCCGATCAGGCCTCGGCTCACTCTGCATTAAAGGAAGCTATCAGAGAACCCTTACACGCAGTGTGCTTCGCTGCCGTACATTACGGTGAGCGGCGGACCATGTTCACCGACACGCCATTATCTCAGTGGCGGCAACAGCTAGAAGTGAACCTCAATGGGTTATGGCTGACTCTATCCACAACGCTACCCCTGTTACGCAAGGCAAGGCCAGGATTGTTTCTGAATGTGTCTTCTGAGGTGGTGTTTAACGGTGGGCCAGGCCGCGCGGGTTACGCGGCTACTAAGGCAGCATGCGCCTCATTGCTTGACTCGATATGCCAAGAAGAGGACCCCGATGAAGTCCGTCTAATATCTGTATTGCCTGCCGGCATGGTGGACTCGCCCGGTATCCGTCGCCGCCGCCCATCTGATTTTGATTACGCCACATATATGCGCCCAGACAGCTTTGGCCCTGTAGCCGTTGAACTAGCGATGAAGACTGGCATCCAGCATAACGGCGATAGTCTTGTCGTAAGTGGTGACGGCGACTGGCGGTCGGTGCGAAACAGTCTTCCAACATCACAGAGTGACCGGAGACGGAAGTGAGCCCCATGCCTATCGGTTTGGCAGACTGGCGATTGCCGGTCAGCGGGCCAAATGCTGTGCGCTTAGCTGCACGACTAGGCGCGGACGGTATCCAATTGGATCTAGGTGGCCCCGGACGGGCACCGTGGCTGGATGAAGCAGAACGGTTGTGCACACTTCACAAAGCCTTGGAAGAATCTGGAGTGGTGCCGCTAGCGGTGTCCGCAAACATACTCAATGATATTGGCTTGACAGCAAAATACGGCACTGATTTAGCAGTCCAAGTGCGACTCATAATTAATAGGGTGCTTGATGTCGCCGCCGAGCTGGGCGTTCGCTTAGTATTACTACCTAGTTTCCGGTGCAGCGCCATCACTAATTCCTCGACGTTTTTTAGGACCGTGGAGGTTTTGAGGTGGGCTTGCTCCGAAGCTCACTCTAGGGACTTGCGGCTGGCCACCGAAAATGTTCTAGCACCTGAACAGCTGGTGCAACTTATTGACTTAGTAGGTGCATCCAATTTAAGGGTTGTGCTGGATACTGGAAACCCCTTGACCGTGGGATTAGACCCTGTGGCTATCTTGCAGATGGCTGCTCCAGTATTAGCTGACCAAGTGCATATCAAGAGTTCCAACGATCGAGCATTGCTCAGCGTTGGAGACCCCTCTGTACTTAGTACTCTTGCTGAGCTTAGTCGGGCTAACACTATCATTAATGCGCTAGTTGTAGAAAACGACTACCGCGATGGTGTGTTAACGCGAATTTCAGCCGATCTAAACTGGCTCCGAGCGCATCTTATCAGGCAGCCAGTATAACAGGCTGTCATGTATTCGCTTCTCGAGATGAAAACGCGGGAATAGTTTATGTAAAAGAAAGAGTGAGTTTTGATGATGCACTCCAGGTTAGGCATGAAGCGGTTAGCGAAAGCTGAAATGAATGCTTTCAGCTTCTCAAACAACTTGCCATCGGCCATGGATGTTGCTGCGTTCATTCGTATTTTTATAGCGCGAAAGGCTGGTGGTTATATTTGGGTTCCAAATTAACGCATTTTTATGCTAGGGAGATATCTATGTCTATAACATTGTTCGCACTGATGCTGGGAGTTTTCTGTCTCGGCACTGCAGAGATCGTCATCTCCGGGCTACTGCCTGTTGTGGCCGCCGACCTCTCAATCTCGGTGCCGGATGCCGGTCTTTTAGTTACCGGATACGCGCTGGGCGTCACAATTGTGGGTCCATTTGTTACGTTGCTAACAACCAAGGTGCCCCGGAAAACCTTGATATTAGGCCTGATGGCCCCGTTCATCTTAGGGAATATCGGTGCCGTGTTAGCATCCGATTATCAAATGCTTATGGCTGCCCGGATCTTTACCGCACTCAGTCATGGAACGTTCGTCGCGGTCGCATTTAGTCTTGCAGTAACCTTATCGCCGCCTAATAAGCAAGGCTCCGCGATGGCCAAGATTGCGCTAGGATTTAACTTGGCAAATGCACTAGGTGCGCCACTTGGAACGTTCATTGGACAGAACCTAGGGTGGCGTGCAACGTTTGTAGCGATCATTGTTATTGCCGCAATCTCGGTTGCCCTGATTGCGATATTTATGCCTTCTAATTTGCCTCGTTCTGAACAGGCAATGCCTAGAGCTATGCGTCGCGAAATTAGTGTGTTACGCCATCCCAATGTTGTGTCAGCGGTACTGATTACTGTGCTGGCACAGGGGGCGGTTTTTACGGCTTCAACATATGTGGTGCCTCTGCTGATGGACGTAAGCCTGTTCAGCCCAAGTGCCGTCTCGGCATTACTTGTAGTGTTCGGGATTGGTGCCGTCATTGGTAACTTTGTCGGCGGACGCCTCGCTGATGGACACGTTATGCGAGGTATCACCATAGTATTGAGTAGTTTGGTCATGGTGCTTGTCGTGTTCTGGATGACCAGCATTGTTCCCCTCTTATCCGCGATTACCCTGTTCTTCTTTGGGGCTGTCGGATTTTCCATCATCCCGTCTCTCCAAACCCGCATTCAATCCGTGGCGGTGGCCGCTCCGACGCTGGCGCTCTCGGTTAATGTGTCAGCGTTCAACCTAGGAAATGGTCTTGGAGCTTGGCTAGGTGGTGCGGTAATCGATCTTGGGTTCGGTGTGCGTTCCGTACCTGTAGCTGCCGCCGCATTGGCTGCCGTTAGCCTAGCTGCGACAGTTTTGGTATGGGGCCTTAATCGCCGAGTTCCAAGCTCGCCAATCGTAGCGGAAGACAGGTGCACCACGGCTCGCTCTGGGGATGTCTAAATGCTCAGCCCCGGGATGATAAATTGTTATAGAAAATGAGGTTTGCGGACCGGCGACCTTTATCGCATCGACTCTCATAGGAGCTAACATGTCGTACTTGCCATCTAGTTATAAGAAGGCTGAGCTTGTAAGTGGCACAGTTAGTATTGTCAAACAGTGCTTTCCGCGACAAATCCTCAGTGCGGATACCGTAGTGATAAGGCCACATTACGTAGGGCTTTGCCGCGCTGATACTAAAGAAATCATTGGTTCTCGCGATATCCCAGCAGATCGCGGCCCTCTGTTCGGCCATGAACTTGTCGGCTCAGTGGTTTTTGCGGGTGTTAATAGCGGGTTTCGCGAAGGTGATCTGGTTACCTTTAATCCCAATGTCACTCCGAATCGGACCACTGGCTTTGCCGAATATGTTTTTGTGAACGGCTCGGTCGATGAGTTGGATCAAGCCATCGTCCAAGTCCCGGAGCTTGATATTGTTAAAAATATTTGGATGCCAGAACCGTTCGCCTGCATAGTCCATGCCACTAAAAAATTACTTGAGCTGGCAAAGCTTCCTCGCTTGGACGGAAAGAGGGTGGGCATCATATCTGCAGGCTGCTCAGGTATCATGTTTTCTATGTGCGTAAAGTATCTGGGAGCATCTGTGGTTGTATTCAATCGTGGTGAGATGCGACGTAACTACGTTCTAGAGCAGGAGCTTTTGACTGACAAAGAAATATACCCACTCTCTGAAGTGGGAAATTTCCGAGATTCATTTGATGTCGTGATGGTAGTGCCGACAATCATTACACCTAGTATTCTAGAAAAAGCAGCCGATATAGCTAGGACGGGAGGGGTATTACACATCTATGGTGGCACTCGCGAGGGTGACCGGTTTCTCACTACTGAAGTTGACATCGATACTATACGGAGGTGTGAACAAATTAAACCTGTAGAGTACCAAGGGAAGAGACTAAGGGTTTCCGGCGCCTATGGATGCTTTAAGGAAGACTATGAAGAGGGCTTCAAGCTACATGCAGAGCATCCTGAGCATTTCCCGCTCGAAAAAATAGTGTCGAAAGAAATCAGTTTTGATGAATTCTCGGCGCTTATGATGAGTATCGCAACGGGCGCCAGTGATTATCCAGGAAAAGTTGTCATAAAGGCAAATCCTGAAAGTTGGTTGTGACCTACCACGGGGATTTCCCTCCATCTTCGATTAGAGTCCGGCTTAACCGGAAGACGGACAATTAAACCAAGGCGCTCATCGGGAAAACCTGCTTTTGGCTACCGTATGGTGGCTCATCTGCTGGGCATGAACGAGAACACCCAGCCCTGATGTTAGGTAGCGGGGCTTTCAGAACACGTTGCGAACGATCGGCTTCGAGGTGAAGCTCAAGCCGTTCATCCAGCGCGGGGATGGCACCGCTAGGGGGACTGGAACGTGGGTATCACGCTCGATGCCATCGAGTACGCGGCCCAGGCGGGCGTAGTGGTGCTGGCCTCCGGCGATGGCCACTTCGATCTGCTGGCACGGGAAATCCGCGAGGTGCACGGCAAGCACGTCGAGGTCTAAGGCGTGCCCAAGCTCACTGCCCACTCCCTCATCAATGCCGCAAGCCAGTTCATCCATCGAAGGCGATCTGCTGTTGGATCGATAAACTGATGTGCCATGTCATCGGCGTGTCGCCGTCAAAAAACTCTGCGACTCAAGGAATTCTAGCAATACCAACTATCAGGAAATTCCGGATGGTTGGTCTCTCGTTAGATTAAGTATGCCCGCGATCACCTGGCTCCCGTCTTCAATCCTGCATCAGCAACGGCCGGGCATCTCCTCCTCCTGACGAGTAGCTGCGCGGACAAAACCGGTCGGAGATTGACCGAGCACCTTGCGAAACATGCTGGAGAAGGCTCCCGGACTGTCGTAGCCGAGTTCCAGCGCGGTTCGGGTAACGGAACTGCCGGAGAGCAGTCTGGGGAGGGCGGCCATGAGGCAGGCCTGCTGACGCCATACGGCGAACGATAGGCCGGTCTGCTGACGGAACAGTCGATTGAAGGTGCGCTGGCTGCAATGAAGTTGTCGGGCCCAGTCTTCCGGCAGGCTATGGATATGCGGCTGGCCAAGAAAATCTCTGCATAGGCGGGCCAGATGAGGATCCCGGGGCAGAGGCGCAAACAGTGGCAGCGATGGCGCCAGTTGCAGTTCGCACAGCAGGAGTTGGGCGAGGGCGCCATCGCGACCGCTCTCGTCATAGAGCGCGGGCATGTTGGCGGAGGCCAGCAGCAGGTGATGAAGCAGCGGCGACACGACCAGCACTTCGCAACCGGGGGAGGGGCGTGGCGCCGCAATCGGTTCGATATACAAGCTGCGAGTACTGACGCCGTTCATTCGCACCCGATGGCGCTTGCCCGCCGGCAACCAGACACCGCTGTAGGGCGGTACCATCCAGGTGCCGTCATCGGTATCCACTTCCATCAATCCTGTCATGCCGTAGAGAAACTGGGCACGGCGATGGGTATGAAAGTCGAGCAGGGTGCCGGGGCTGTAGTCGGTGCCGATGGCCACGACGGGCCGAGCCACATGATCCACGTCCGCTAGGGGGATATTGCGCATCGTCGTCAATCTGGCCGAAACACGACGATTATTGGCCAACGGGCGAATGTCGGCCACTCCTCATCGGAATATCGTTCCTGTCGATGCATTCCATCAGGAGAGTTCCGGTGTATAGCGTATTGCTTCTTTGCGGCGGGCTGGCCGGCGTGACCACGGTGCTGTTTGGTTTCGGTGGTGGCTTCGTCGTCGTTCCCTTGATGGTTACCTTGCTGATTGCCGTCCACGGGGCGGATAGCGTGGCCGGCCAGGCGGCCATGCATATCGCGGTGGCCACTTCGACCGCGCTGATGATCTTTGCCGCCTCTCTATCGACCTGGCGGCACCATCGGCGGCGGACCGTGCAATGGCCTCTGGTGCGTCCGCTGGTGGGTTATATTGCTGTCGGTGCCGTGCTAGGCGCGGCAGCGGCGGTGTCGGTGAGTGGAGAGTGGGTGCGCTGGATGTTCATCGGCTATCTGGCGATCACGATCGCGGATGCCATCCTGCGGCCCGGTTTTCTGCATCAGGCGAGTGGAGAGGTGCGCCCCATGGGTCGTCTGGTGACGGCGATGACAGGCTTGTTCATCGGTATCGTTGCGGCCTTTCTGGGGGTTGGCGGCAGCGTGATGACCGTACCGCTGATGCGCCGCAGAGGGGCCAGCATGACGGCGGCTACGGCGATGGCCAATCCGTTGTCGCTGCCCATGGCGGTCAGTGGTACCGCCACCTATGTGTTGCTGTCGGCCAGCGATACCCCGCTGGGTGCCTGGTATGCGGGGTATGTGGATCTGCGCGCCTTGCTGGCGCTGGCGGTGGGGTCGTGGCTCGGCATCCGCCTGGCATCGCGATGGATCGGGCGCATTCCCGATCGCGTTCATGCCGGGGTCTACCTGCTGCTGCTGACGGGCGTTCTGGCGGTGATGGTCGTCATGAGCTGAGTCTCGCCAACGATTTCTCCCCGCTTGACGCTGGCTCCACAAAAGGCGACTGGAACGTGGTGATCCTGGTCTCTGGCGGCGGATTCCCCAAAGAGTGCGTGATATGGTCCTTAGACGCCAACGCATCTGGATCAAGCCAACATGAGCGAACAACCATAAATTCTGATCTACGAAGATGCCGAGAAGGCGGTCGACGTGCGTCTGGACGGAGGTCGCGAGACCGTCTGGCTGACGCAGCGGCAGATGTCCGAACTGTTTAATAAAGATGTTCGCACGATCAATGAGCACGTTCTGAACGTCTTTGATGAGGGTGAGCTGTAGCGGGAACCAACTATCCGGAATTTCCGGATAGTTCGCCAGGAGGGGGCTCGTCAGGTCACGCGGGCCGTCGAGCACTACAATCTGGATGTGATCGTTTCGGTCGGTTACCGCGTTAAATCACAGGCGGGAACTTGCTTCCGCCAATGGGCTACGCGTGTCCTCCGAGAACATCTCACCCAGGGTTGGACGTTGCACCAGCAACGTTTCGAGGCGAACGCGCGGGGGGAGCTCCGCTAGGAGGGCGATGGGGACGTAGGTATCACGTTCGATGCAGAGTTGTCCCTGATACTGAAGCCACACCAACACTTGCCTCATACCGTATCATGAACCCTATTCATGATGAGGTGAAATCTTATCGCTTTTCATGCATCCACAGGCTCTGGCATAAAGAGCGCATCCGCTTCGACGGCAGCCGCTGATGCGCCTGTCTGTCGATACGCCAGACGAAAACACTGCATTGACGGACGCTGGGCCTTCTGACGGTGCCAGCGCCTCTCTAATTACCAGGGTGCCTGTTCGCGATGAGTCACGATTTCACATTCGATATCAAGAGCGTGCGGTTCGACGAAAATTATCGCCCGACCGAGAACACGCGCACCACCACCAACTTCGCCAACCTGGCGCGTGGGGAGCGGCGCGAGGAGAACCTGCGCAATGCCCTGACGATGATCGACAACCGCTTCAACGCCCTGGCGCACTGGGACAACCCCAAGGCGGATCGCTACGCCGTCGAGCTCGACATCATCACCGGCGAGCTGAGCGTGGGGGCCGAGGACGAGGACGACACCTTCCCGGCGATCGAAATGCTCAAGACGACGATCATCGACAAGCACACCGGCAAGCGCATTCCTGGCATGGTGGGGAACAACTTCTCCTCCTACGTGCGCGACTACGACTTCAGTGTCTGGCTGTCGGAGCACAACCGCGATCGTTCCGAATTCGGCATCCCCGATGGGTTTGGCGACCTGCACGGCAAGCTGTTCAAGCGCTTCGTCGACTCCGATGCCTACCGGGCCTCCTTCAGCAAGGCGCCGGTCATCTGCCTCAGCGTCTCCAGCAGCAAGGTCTATCGCCAGACCGACAATCGCCACCCGGTACTGGGCGTGGAGTACGCAAACGACGACTCCTCGCTGACGGACTTCTACTTCGGCAAGATGGGGCTCGAGGTGCGCTACTTCATGCCGCCGCATGCCGTCGCGCCGCTGGCGTTCTACTTCTCCGGCGATCTGCTGGCCGACTACAGCGATCTCGAGCTGATCAGCGCCATCAGCACCATGGAGACGTTCCAGAAGATCTACCGCCCCGAGATCTACAACGCCAACTCGGTGGCCGGCAAGATCTACCAGCCGAGCCTGGAGCATCAGGACTACTCGCTGACGCGCATCGTCTACGATCGCGAGGAGCGCAGCCAGCTCGCCGTCGAGCAGGGCAAGTTCACCGAGCGGCACTTCATCAAGCCCTACCGCCAGGTGCTCGAGCAGTGGTCGGCCAACTATTCTCTTTGATCGACCCGTTCCAATGACTCTTTTGGTCAACCTGTTTCAACTGGATCGACTCGCTCCAACGACATTCTTTGATCAACCCGTTATGAAGGTCACTTTTGCATGAAGACTTTGTTGCCCACGTCGACGGCCGGTAGCCTGCCCAAGCCCGCCTGGCTGGCCCAGCCCGAGACGCTCTGGTCGCCGTGGAAACTGCAGGACGAGGAGCTGGCCGAGGGCAAGCGGGATGCACTGCGGGTCTCCCTGCACGATCAGCAGCGGGCCGGTATCGATATCGTCAGTGACGGCGAGCAGACTCGCCAGCACTTCGTCACCACCTTCATCGAGCACTTGAGCGGTGTCGATTTCGAGCAGCGCGAGATCGTCAAGATCCGTGATCGCTACGACGCCAGCGTACCCTCGGTGGTCGGCCCCGTGGCGCGGGAGAAGCCGGTCTTCGTGGAGGATGCCAAGTTCCTGCGCGAGCAGACCGACCAGCCCATCAAGTGGGCGCTGCCCGGGCCCATGACCATGGTCGACACGCTCTATGACGGCCACTACAAGAGCCGCGAAAAGCTGGCCTGGGAGTTCGCCAGGATCCTCAACCAGGAAGCCCGCGACCTGGCGGCGGCCGGCGTGGACATCATTCAGTTCGATGAGCCCGCCTTCAACGTCTTCTTCGACGAGGTGAACGACTGGGGCATCGCCGCTCTGGAGAAAGCCATCGAAGGGGTCGAGTGCGAGACCGGCGTGCATATCTGCTACGGCTACGGCATCAAGGCCAACACCGACTGGAAGAAGACCCTGGGGTCGGAGTGGCGCCAGTACGAAGAGATCTTCCCCAAGCTGCAGGCGTCGAACATCGATATCGTCTCGCTGGAGTGCCAGAACTCCCACGTGCCGATGGAGCTGATCGAGCTGATCCGCGGCAAGAAGGTGATGGTCGGGGCGATCGACGTGGCCACCAACACCATCGAGACGCCGGAAGAGGTCGCCGAGACCTTGCGCAAGGCGCTGCAGTTCGTCGATGCCGACAAGCTCTACCCCTGCACCAACTGCGGCATGACGCCCTTGTCTCGTGAGGTAGCGCAGGGCAAGCTGAAGGCTTTGAGCGCTGGTGCGGCGATCGTGCGTGAGGAGCTCGCCCGCTAGGTTCGGCCCAGCGAGTTCGATGTCGGCGGGCCGGAAACGGCCCGCCGACGCGTTGTGGTTCGCTAGGGTTTGTACGAAAAGGCGCCGGCGCTCGGCCACCCCAGGGAATCCTGCCCCATGACCAGCGTCGCGATCTTCGTCGACACCCAGAACGTCTACTACACCACACGCGACGCCTACGCCAAGCAGTTCGACTATCGCCGGTTCTGGGCGAAAGCGACGGCGGGCCGCGAGGTGCTGACCGCGCGCTGCTACGCCACCGACAAAGGTGACACCAAGCAGCGCGGCTTTCAGAACACCCTGCGCACGATCGGCTTCGAGGTGAAGCTGAAGCCGTTCATCCAGCGCGCGGATGGCTCCGCCAAGGGCGACTGGGACGTGGGCATCACCCTCGATGCCATCGAGTACGCGGCCCAGGCGGATGTGGTGGTGCTGGTCTCCGGCGACGGCGACTTCGACCTGCTGGCGCGCAAGATTCGCGAGGTCCACGGCAAGCGCGTCGAGGTCTACGGCGTGCCCAAGTTCACCGCGCACTCGCTCATCAACGCGGCGAGCCAGTTCATTCCCATCGAGGGCGACCTGCTGCTGGGTTGAGGCGACCACGCGATACTCGGTCTATGAATCGTCTTTGTTAAGGAAATCCCTTCTGCGGTCGATACTTGGTTTGCCGAGACAAATACCAAGAAAAGATTCAAGAAGGGAACATAGATGTATCAAAAAGCGATGTTAGGCGCGCTTATCACCACGACGCTGCTGGCTTCAGGATGTGCTTCGGTGCCCATGGGTTCCAGCGATGAAGATCTTGCACTCAAGCAGTTTTCCGCACCTCCGAAGGGTGAAGCTGGCCTCTACGTCTACCGCGACAGCTTCATGGGTAAGGCACTAAAGAAGTCTATCTCTCTGGATGGCCAACTTCTTGGTGAGACGGCCAATGGCGTCTATTTTTATGAATTGATAGAACCGGGCGAGCACAGCCTGTCAACTGAATCCGAATTCAGTGACAATACGCTCGTCTTTACCGCGAGCGCCGGTGAGAATTACTTCGTTGAGCAGTATATCAAGATGGGCGTGTTCGTTGGCGGGGCAGGTTTCGAAATGAAGAGTAAAGACGAGGGCATGAAGGCTTTGCGGGGGTGCTGCCATTTGGCCGCACCGCAGTAGAGCGTATTCGCTATTCGCTAGGGGAGCCCTGAAAACCAGGGCCTCTCCCTATAAAATGAGTTCATGCCAACGCGTTGCTATTGTCCCAGTTCGTCGAGGTTTTTAGTCCAGACATTGTGGTTGTATAGCACGATAGTGACATGGCGCTTGTTATCAATTTGGTGTTTGTCAGCGATCGTGCGGCACTTCTCGTTGGAGTTTGACTCTATTGGCGGTATATGGGTTTTTCTTTGTATGGGTGTGGCAAGAAGCTCGCTTTCATCAACGACTCGACTTCATCGGCCCCCGGTCGTCCTACTTCGCCTCTGGTTATCATCGAAGGGTTCGTGCTCCCCGTTCTTTACTCGACGCGCTGCCATTACTCGACGCGCCGCCATTCGATCTGGATCTGGGTCCCCTCGGGCCGCCGAAACTGTTCGGTCATGCGGTCGCCTGACACGACCAGTGTCAGGTCATTACGCGTCCGGACGCTGCCGACCCAGTTAGGGAATGTCGAACCCAGGACGCGGTTCCCGCTGAATTCTCCGTTGCTGTCGACGGTATAGGTGCCGAAGAAGCCGATGCCGCGTGACATCGCCATGCGGTTCTCTTCATCTGTTCCCCCACCGCGAGCATTGGACGCAAACCGAGGCGTGTCGGCGTCGGTCAGCACCTCCACGAAGTGCATGTCAGGCGTAAAGACGAGGAGACTGTTGGGTTTTTCTCCATAGGCGGGGATATTTCTGCCACCGGGATCGATCGTTGCCGACACCATTTTCCAGGTGCCCAGTACCTGATTGTCAGCGCTGGTCTGCGCAAAGGCGGATGAGGACAAGATTCCGAGAGCGAACGCCAATATGACCGGGCGAATGGACATGTTTTTCTCCTGTTCCTGATGTCTGGGTTGCTGCGATTTCACGACGCCTGCCGGTCGGCAGAGTAGGCGAGCTCCCGCTGCGCCTCTAGGGCCGTCAGACGTGTGGAGAGTGCCTGCGAGATCGACGCATAGGCGGTGCTGCCCAGTGCCAACCGCAAGGGTGGTTTCGTGCTCTCGGCGGCAGAAATGATGGCGTCCACGGTACGCGCCGCATCGCCCTTGATCTCGAAGCTTCCGTCGCCGATTGCGCGACGAACGGCGTCGGCAGGCGTCTGATCGTAGGCCTCCATGGGGGTGGCATAAACGAGATTGGCACCAAAATTGGTAGCGGTCGGCCCCGGCTCGGCGATGATGAAGTCGATACCGAAGGGAGCCACTTCCTGGGCCACTGATTCGACGAAGCCTTCGATACCCCATTTAGTGGCGTGATAGAGGCTGAAGCCCGGATAGGCGATCTGCCCACCTTCTGACGAGATTTGCACGACCCTTCCACCGCCCTGCTGGCGAAGACGGGGTAGAGCGGCACGGATCAAGTGGATGCACCCGGTGAGATTGGTGGCAATCTGCCGCTCGATCTGATCGTTGGTAAGCTCTTCAGCGGCTCCGAACAGGCCGTAGCCGGCATTACTCACCACCACGTCTATCCGACCGTGTCGCTGAAACGCGCCTTCGACGGCCAATGCCGTACTGTCCGGCTGGAGCAGATCTAGCGGAATCACATCCAGGCGCTCACGGTACTGCTGCTCGAGTTCAATTAGCGCCCCTGAGCGTCGTGTCGTTGCGACCACCGTATCGCCTTGGGCCAGCAGTCGCTGGGTCATCTCGAGACCGAGCCCCGAGGAAGCGCCGGTGATAAACCATGTTTTCGTCATTTGATGACTCCCCTGTAGATTTGCAAATGTAAATCAAGAAGATTGGTGTTATAAGATCGTCAATATGGGATGAGGTGGTGAGGAATAATCACGAATGATGCGTCCCAGTCTGAACGATCTGGCCGCCTTCACTGCAGTGGCCAGTCACCTCAGCTTTCGCAGGGCGGCCGACGTCATGGGCGTCTCGCGCTCCGCGCTCAGCCACACGATCATCGGACTCGAGGGCAAACTGGGCGTCCGGCTTTTCAACCGGACCACGCGCAGCGTGTCACTGACCCAGGCTGGCGCCCGGATGCTGGCTCGGCTCCACCCGGTTCTCCGGGATCTCGATCAGGCGCTCGATACCCTCTCCGAGGAGCGCGGCACGCCGACCGGTACGCTGCGGATCAATGCGAACAAAGGCGGTGCCCGTATCCTCCTGCGGGACGTGGTGCCTCCGTTCCTGGAGCGCTATCCCGACGTCGAGCTCGATCTGGTCTCGGAAGGACGTCTCGTCGATGTCGTGGAAAAGGGGTTCGATGCCGGCGTGCGCCTGATGGAAACGATTCCGCAGGACATGGTCGCGGTACGGTTCGGGGCCGACGTGCGCTTCATCGCCGTGGCGGCGCCGTCCTATCTGGAAGGCAGATCAAGGCCGACCACACCCGATGATCTGCATATGCATTGCTGCATCCGCCAACGCCTGCCCAGTGGAAAGCGCTATCGCTGGGAGTTTTCCAGACGGGGCGCCGAGCTGGCGGTGGACGCCCCTGGCAACCTCACTCTCGACGACAATGATCTCCTGGTACAGGCGGCCGCGGACGGGCATGGCATCGCCTATGTCCCCGACCACTTCGCCCAGGCGTACCTGGAATCGGGCCAACTCGTGACCGTCCTCGATGACTGGTGCCCGCCAACGCCGGGACTCGCGCTCTACTATCCGGCCAACCGCCATGTGCCAGCGTCGCTGCGCGCGTTCATCGATATCCTGAAACAGGTGAAGCGGACTCGGTAAGGTGGCCTCAGGGAAGGAACTGCAAGAGAGCGGCTTGAACCGGGTTTCCGCCCCAGTGTGAGAACCGTCCACCAGGCCCGGTAAGAGACGCTGTTGTGATCATTAACCGAGGCGTGCAGGAGGCATCGGCCTCCCGCACCCATGGCCGGGCGACGCCGCTGGTCCAATCGCTGCCCCAAGGTGTCGCCGATCGGCTCGGCACTCCTGTGGCAGCCGATCTCTCAGGTCCGTCCCGTCTCGGTGACCCCCTTGGCGCCATGCTTGTCCTTGAAGGCCACCAGGAAGAGCAGCAGGACGGCAAGGGCGAAGCCTGCAGGAAACAGCCAGATACCCTGCCAGTCGTGGCCATCGGCGGTGGCGTAGTGGTCGGTGACCAGGCCGGCGATCCAGAACCCGATCAGCATGCCGACCCCGTAGGTGGCCAGCGTGATCATGCCCTGGGCGGCGCTCTGGAAGCGTTCGCCGGCGCGTGCATCGGTGTAGATCTGCCCCGAGACGAAGAAGAAGTCGTAGCAGACGCCATGCAGGGCAATGCCGATCAAGAGCAGGTAGACGCCTTCACCGGCATCGCCGACGGCGAAGAGGGCGTAACGCACGGCCCAGGCCAGCATGCCGACGATCAGCGTGATCTTGATGCCGAAGCGGTGGATGAACACCGGCAGCAGCAGCATGAACAGAACTTCCGAGACCTGTCCCAGGGTCATCTTGCCGGTGGGGTTGGCCACGCCGACCTCCGCCAGGAAGGGGTTGGCGTTCTGGTAGTAGAACGCCAGTGGGATGCAGATCAGCACTGAGGCGACAAAGAAGATCGCGTAGTTGCGGTCGTTGAGCAGTTGCAGGGCATCGAGCCCGAGGATCTCCTTCAGTCCGCGCTTGCGGGTGTCCGCCTTGGGCGGCGTGGCTGGCAGGGTGAAGCTGTACAGGCCCAGCGCCAGCGAGGCGATGGCGCACATCAGGAAGGTATTGCGCAGGGCGCCGCCGGCAATGGCCTCGGCGCCGTCCCAGGAGAACAGGTAGCTGATCGCCAGCCCGGCAAGAATCCAGCCGATGGTGCCCCAGACCCGGATCCTGGCGAATTCCTGCGAAGGATCGTTCATCTGGCGGAAGGAGACCGAGTTCACCAGCGCCAGGGTGGGCATGTAGAGGATCATGTAGACCAGAACCAGCGGATAGAAGGTGGCGAAGTCCTGGGAGCGGTAAAGACCGAACATCAGCGCGGCGCCGCCCAGGTGCAGCACGGCGAGGATGCGTTCGGCATTGAAGTAGCGGTCGGCGATCAGGCCGATGATGAAGGGCGCGATGATCGCGCCCCAAGACTGGGTCGAGAAGGCCATGCCGATCTGGCTTCCGCTGGCGTTCAGGTTCTGGGAGAGGAAGGTGCCCAGGGTGACGAACCAGCCGCCCCAGATGAAGAACTGCAGGAACATCATGATGCCGAGTCGTGTGCTGAGCATGGCGAACCCTCGTTATTGTGTGGTGGGTATCAGTCCGTCTCGCCGAGTCCCAGCAGGCGCCGGTTGCGCGCCGGGTCCGAGCCAGTGTCGGCGAAGTCGTCGAAGGCCTTGTCGGCACGCTTGATCAGGTGACTGGCGATGAAGGGCGCGCCCTCGGCGGCGCCCTGGGCGGCGTCCTTGAGACAGCATTCCCATTCGAGTACCGCCCAGCCGTCGTAGCCGTACTGGGTGAGCCGCGAGAAGATACCCTTGAAGTCGACCTGGCCATCGCCCAGCGAGCGGAAGCGCCCGGGGCGATCGACCCAGCCCTGATAGCCGCCGTAGACCCCGCTGCGGGCGCTGGGCGTGAACTCCGCATCCTTGACGTGGAACATGCCGATTCTTTCGTGGTAGCGATCGACGAAGCCCAGGTAGTCGAGCTGCTGCAGCACCATGTGGCTGGGGTCGAAGAGGATCTTCGCCCGGGAGTGGCCGTCCACGGCGTCGAGGAAGCGTTCGAAGGTGGCGCCGTCGTGCAGGTCTTCCCCCGGGTGAATCTCGAAGCACAGGTCGACGCCCTGCTCGTCGAAGACATCGAGGATTGGCCGCCAGCGACGGGCCAGTTCGGCGAAACCCTCCTCGATCAGCCCCGCCGGCCGTTGCGGCCAGGGGTAGACGTAGGGCCACAGCAGGGCACCGGAGAAGGTGCCGTGTGCCGTCAGCCCCAGGCGCCGGCTGGCGCGGGCGGCGAGCTTGAGCTGTTCCTCGGCCCAGTGCCGGCGCGCGTCGGGTTGCCCATGCAGGTGCGCGGGAGCGAAGCCGTCGAACAGTTCATCGAAGGCGGGGTGTACCGCCACCAGTTGGCCTTGCAGGTGGGTGGAAAGCTCGCTGATCGCCACGCCGGCCTCGGCGCAGCGTCCGGTCAGTTCGTCGCAGTAATCCTGGCTGTCGGCGGCGAGTTCGAGATCGATCAGGCGTGGATCGGTCGTCGGCACCTGGACGCCGCGATAGCCGAGCGAGGCGGCCCAGCGGGTTATGGTGTCGAGATCATCGAAAGGCGGGTGGTCGTCGAGGAACTGGGCGAGAAAGAGCGCCGGCCCCTTGATGCCGGTGTCGTGAGTGCCTGTCATGTCGTTGCCTCCGCGTCATGCCTCTGGGAAGTCTCTTCGAGGGGTGTCCACTTGGCGGTGCCGGCCTGGCTCTTCAGCAGGGCCTCGATGAAGGCCATGCCCCGCAACCCCTCGTCCATGCCGGGAACGCCGTCGGCGGCGCCGCGATCGCCGCGCCGGACGGCGTCGGCGAAATCGCGATAGAGGTTGGCCAGGGCCTCCAGATAACCCTCGGGATGGCCTCCTGGCAGGCGCAGCCGCTCTAGGGCTTCCGGCGCCAGGCCGGGCTGGTCGATCCCCGCGCGCAGCACCCGCATGGGCGCGTCGAGGCGCCGGTGGATCAGGGTGTTGGGCTCCATCTGCTGCCACTCCAGCGCGCCGCGATCGCCATACAGGCGGATCTTCAGGGCGTTCTCTTCGCCGGTGCAGACCTGGCTGGCCATCAGGGTGCCGCTGGCGCCTTCGGCGGTGCGGAACAGAGCGTCGCCGTCATCATCGAGACGCCGCTGTTCGCCATGGATGCCGAGGGCGGCGCAGAGCTCGGTGACGTGGTGTCCCGAGATGAACTCGGCGAGACCGAAGGCGTGGGTGCCGATGTCGGCCATGCAGCCGCTGGCACCGGCAATGGCGGGATCGGTGCGCCATCCCGCCTGCTTGTTGCCGGTGCCCTCGAGGTTGGTGCCGAGCCAGCCCTGGGGATATTCGACATGGATCTTGCGCAGGGTGCCGAGCTCGCCATCGCTGACCAGGCGGCGAGCCTGCCAGACCATGGGGTAACCGAGATAGGTGTGGGCGAGGCCATAGAGGCTCTGGCCCGCCTCGAGGGTGGCGGCGAGCCGGCGTGCTTCCGCCAGGGTGGTCGCCGCCGGCTTCTCGCAGAAGATATGGAAACCCGCCTCGAGCGCGGCCTGGCTGATGGGCACGTGCAGATGGTTGGGGGTGACCACGACCAGTACATCCATGCGCTCGTCCTCGGGGAGCTGGCGCTCGCCATCGATCAGCGACTGCCAGTCGGGGTAGAGGCGCCGTGCCGACAGGCCGCAGGCCTCGCCGGTGCGGGCGTTGTTGCCGGGATCGCGGCTGAAGTTGGCGCAGACCAGTTCCAGCTCGCCGTCCAGGGCGGCAGCCAGGCGATGCACCCGGCCGATGAAGGCGCCTTCGCCACCACCGATCATGCCCATTCGCACGCGCCGTCTCGTTGTCGTCATTCGTCCTCCACAGGATGCTCGGCTGGGCCGTCTCGACCAGTCTGATCCTTTTATGTAACCGGTTACATTTGACGGTAAGCTAGTCATCCAAGGGCGGAGTATCAATGCGACCTAGGTCGCAGGGCCTTCGCCGGTGGGGCGATGAGCCCGGAGTGCCGATGCAGTAGACTGGCCCGCGGCATGATGCCGAGATGGTCGACGAGACGAGGAGGTTCACAGCCAGGCATGACCAATATTCGCAAGGTGGCCGAGCTGGCCGGTGTGTCGGTGGCGACGGTATCGCGCACCTTGAAGACGCCCGATATCGTGTCGCCGGCAACGCGCGACAAGGTGCTGGTCGCCGTCGAGCAGGCCGGCTATCGCCCGAATCTCACGGCGGTGCAGTTTCGGTCGCAGCGGACCCGCAATCTGGTGGTGCTGGTGCCGATCATCGCCAATACCTTCTTTGCCCGGGTGATTGGTGGCATCCAGGAAGCGGCGCAGCGGCGGGGGTACGGCATTCTGCTGTGCAACACACTCGGCGATGAACGTACCGAACGGGCCTACGCCGGCCTGGTGTCGACCCGCCAGGCCGATGGCCTCATCCAACTGCGCGCCTATGATCCCTTCACGACATCGCGCGGCAAGGCGCGCCCGCCGATGGTCAACGCCTGTGAAGTGCTCGACGAGGCGCCGTGTCCCACCGTCAAGCTGGACAACCGCGCCGCCGCCCGGGCGGTGACCGAGCATCTGCTGGCACTGGGGCATCGCCGTATCGGCATGATCAAGGGACCGCGCAACAGCCCCTTGACCCGGGATCGTCTGCTGGGCTTCCAGGATGCCCTGGCGGCCGCCGGCCTGATGCCGGACGAGAGCCTGTGGTGTCCCGGCGACTTCACGCCGCCCTCGGGCCATCGGGCGGCGGGTGAGCTGCTGTCGCGAGCCGATCCCCCCACGGCGATCTTCTGCGAGAACGACGAAATGGCCATGGGCGCCATGCGGCGCATCAAGGAGGCGGGTCTTCGGGTGCCAGAGGATATCTCGGTGGCGGGATTCGACGATATCGCCTTCGCTTCCTTCTGCGATCCTCCCCTGACGACCATCGCCCAGCCCGCCGAGGATTTCGGTCGCGAGGCCGTGGCCCTGTTGCTCGACATCATCGATGACCGGGTTGACGCAGCGGATGAGCATCGCATCATGCCCTTCGAACTGGTGATACGAGAGAGCACGGGGCCGGCCGCTTGATCCCGGCGGGGGTGAGACGAGCCAGTTCACCCCCACCAGGGACGAGCTATTACTGGGTCGAGACGTCGCTGCGGAGCGATGTCGCAACCGAAAACCGCCGTGATGCTTGACTGGCCGGGCGCGCGACATCGCGCCACGGCGCAGCCGCTCGTGATGGCTCGAGACCGTTGTGGTCCGGTCGTCGTCCTGCTCGGTTAGGTGTCAGCCCTGGGCAGCGTGCGATCTCGTTCGTGACGCTCCGCGAGTGGAAACGGCGGCAACCAGTGTTCACGCCGAATGGTCCATAGCTCATAGGTCGGCATGAAGCGATCGGGTACATCGAGCGTGCCCAGGTGGACTTCGATCTCGCCATCGCTCATCGAGAAGACCGAAGAGCCGCAGGTGGAGCAAAAGTAGCGTCCCTGATACTCCTGCGGCTCGCCTTCGATGGTCACTGCTTCCGCGAGGTAATTGGCGGCGGCATAGAAGAGCGCGCCGTGATGCTTGCGGCAGTCCATGCAGTGGCAGATGCCGACCCGAAGAGGCTCGCCATGCGCAGTGATTCGGATTTTGCCGCATAGGCAGCCACCAGTTGATGATTTCATGGTCGATTATCCTGATGAATCAGAAACGTTGTCGCCTCTCGGCCCCTGCTTGAATCACCGATGCACCCCGTCCAGGCGTTCGAACGCACTCGGGCGTGGTCCTCGCGGGATATTTACTAGCTCATGATCGTTGGTCAGCCGTCTCCTCATTCGGCGCCTCCCGTGGTGGTTGCAGCGCCGCTTTCTGTTCCGCCCATTGCAGCAGGGCATCCGATGCCGTTCACAGGGCCTGGCCCATTCGGGCAGACGATATTCCACCGTGGGCGGTACCAGCGGGTGGGCCTTGCGGGTCACCATCCCGTTCTCAAGGGCTTTGGTGCAAGGGGGCGTGTGTCTCTCTGGCTCAGACAAGCGATGGTGAACGCGGCCCAGGTCTGCGGCCCGGATGGCTACAGCCTCGAATTCGTCTACAAGAGCTGGCAGCACGAAGGGCGATCGACTCGGTTTCAGCGCAATGCCTTGTGCATGAGGTAGAGATCGCATTGCGGATACTGGACGATGCCAGCGTGCCGCCACCCGTATCTGGCGTAGAGGTTTTGGCTGTCTTTGGTCGTCAGATAAAGCGAGCCTTCGCCTAGGCGCTGTGCCGCGTGTTCCACGGTCTGGATCAACAGCCCCGCAATGCCGTTACCGCGATGATCGGGATGAACGAAAACGGCGGCCAGCCAGGGCCGGAGCTCAGGGCGAAGATCGCAATCGTCATCGAACAAGCTCGCCATGCCGACCGGCCGATCACCGACATGGGCCACGAAAGTGAGCGGGATGTTCTGATCACCGGCGGCTTGCCTGAAACGCTGCAACGTGCTTTCGAGTGTGCGCGTCGAGCCGACGCCCCATTGGCCGTAGGTCCAGGCTGCGCAGGCATCGATGAAGTCTGGGCGATCAACGAGCGAGCTGATCGTCACCGGCATGGAATTATCCAATGCGCACCCCGTTCCGTTGACGGCTGGAGGGCCTTTCACCGGTGCACCCAGTCCAGATGCTCGAACGCGTCCCGGGCGTGGTCCTCGCGGAACATGGCGTGGTCGCGGCGCAGGCGGTCGGCGGCCTCGGTGGCGAATTCCACCATGTCCCCGACGAACAGTGCCGGTGGGCCGATGGCGTTGAGGATAGCGGGCTCGATGTCGTAGTCGAGCTTGCCGGATTCGTCGGAGAGGGCGTGCACGGTGGCGAGCACGCCGCCGCAGATATGGGCGTACGCCTTCCATTCACTCTTGGAGAGGTCGTCGAGGTCGATGTCGTCGCGGAATGGCGCGCGCTCGCGGGATAGATAGCTGTGCCCCTCGAACGTGACGTGGCCGTAGAAAAGATCGCCGCGTATCAGGTGCACGGCCTGGGCATGGCTGACGCGTTCGGCAAGGGAGTCCATCTCGTAGGCGGAGGGCGGTACCAGGCCGGACAGGGCGGAGCGCCGGGCTTGCTTGTACTCGATGATCAGATCGTCCGTGCCGTCGCGCCGGGGGCCTTCGATCAGGACGTAATAGCGGTTGAGACCCAGCGAGGCGGTGCCCTGGCCGAGACGTATCGCCACGTCCTTCACATGCATGCCCTGCTTGTCTCGCCCCTTGGCACGTGCCGGCACCTCGATCTCGTTCTCCTCGACCAGCCGGTCGGTGATCGCCTGGAATTCGTCACGGCGCGACGAGATCGGCACCAGTTTCCTGGTCGGACGGAAGCCGCTGCGCGTCTCGTTCAGGTAGTCGTCGGCGAGCCACTCGGCGCGGTCTTCATCGGCATCCTCGAACAGCTGGCGGATGAGTTTCGGGGCGTTGTCGTGACGCATCTCCTCATCCTGCTCGGTGCCTTCGCGCGCCAGCCGCTCCATCGTCTCGAGATAGCCCTGCACGAAGCGGCGCACGACCTTGAGACGATGCTTGGGCTTGAGCTCGCCCTCGGTTTCGGAAGCGATCATGAAGCCGACCGCGCCGCGTTTGATATCCCAGGTGAAGGGCGCGTAGTAGGCCTCGTCGAAATCGTTGACCGAGAAGATCGGCACGTTGTCCGCGTTGGGCATGACGCCGAAGTTGCCGGGGTGAACGTCGCCGAGGGCGAGTACGGTGGGCATCCAGGCGTCGTCGCCGGCCATGTCGCGGTAGAACAGCAGCGCCGTGCCGCGAAAGAACGAAAACAGTGAGTCGGAGAGCTTGTCGAACTTGGCGCCGGCTTGCTCGCAACCTTCCGCGATGCGTGTCTGGTGATCCTCGCGCAGCGTCTGGCGCACGTGCCGACGACGCTCGAACCCGGTCAGTGCGCGTGGGCGCAGCACGAACTCGCCGGCCGCCACTGCCTCGGCGAGGCGCTTGAAGGTATCGAAACGCGTCGCCACCACCGGGGCGGCGGCCTCCTCGAACGACTGCCGCTCGAGCGCCGCCGCCAGTTCCGCCTTGCTCATCTTCGAGCGCCCCGCGATCTCCTGCTGTCGAGCTCGTTCGTAGAGTGCCTTGCGCGTCGGTTCCGATTCCTGGCTCATGAATCCCCCTGCCTGTCCTGGCGACCGTGATGTCGTTGTCTCCTTGTCCATCAGCATGCACGACTTGAGCGGCCGACGCATGCGTTGGCCGAGGCGGTGCCGGAACGGTCGTGGGTGGCGGCGGCGTTACTGGCTCAATGCGACGAGACGAACGTCGCTGCGGCGTGGGCGGGCGGGATGGCGAACTCCTCCCGCATTCTTCTGGCTTCCGCCATCGGGCTTCTGCCGAAAAGGCGCTTGAACTCGCGACTGAACTGGGACGGGCTTTCGTAGCCGACCTGAGCGCTGGCTGCCGCTGCCGTGATGCCGTTTCTGACCATCAGAAGCCTCGCCTGGTGCAGGCGGGTGGACTTCAGGTACTGCATGGGCGAAGTGTGAGTGACGTCCTTGAAGTGCGCATGGAAGGTGGGAACGCTCATGCCGGCGCTGCGGGCGAGCTGTTCGACGTCGAGATCCGTCGAGTAGGAGGCGTGAATGCAGCGCAGGGCACGTGCCACCTTGCCGAACTGGCCCTGCATGGCCAGCGCCGCCCGCATCGAAGGGCCCTGATCGCCGGTCAGCACGTGGAAGTAGATCTCCCGCACCAGTGACGGACCCAGGATCTCGGCATCGAGCGGCCGGCTCATAGCGTCCAGGAAACGCAGCACCGCATCGCTCAGTCGGCGGTCCATGGGCGTCGACATCATGCCCCGGGGGTTGGCGGGGTCGACACCACCGAGCTGGTCCAGCTGCAGCATCAGGTCGGCGGCGAGCTTGAAGTCGAGATGCATGTAGATCGCGAGCAGCGGTTCCCGCTCGCTGGCGTCGGTTTCCATGGTGAAGGGCACCGGCACCGAAACCGCCAGGTAGTGCTGTTCGTCGTAGAGGTAGACCTGGCCGCCGAAGAATCCCCGCTTGCGGCCCTGGCAGACGATGACGATACCGGGATCGTACAGCACGGGGGTGGAATCCAAGGGGCGGTTCGAACGCAGAAACCGGACGTCCGGCAGTGCCGTCAGGTTGTAGCCCTCATCCGGCGCAAGGGTCTTCAGCAGCGCGACCATCTCCTCCTGCCGGGTCTCGGGCTCGTGGCGATGGTGCAGGGTCGAGGAGGGTATCGGATCGCTACTGCTCATGGGGCCTGGTCCTGTTCTTGAAATCCGTTCTCGACGGGCTCGCCGAAGCGTTTGAATCCGGGTCATCGGGCGTTCGGGCGAGTTTGCCACGCTTTTGTCGGGGTTGAGACGAGGCAATGGCATGAAGAAATAATAATATTAAATACCAATAGTATTGGGCAATAAAAGCAGACTGTAAGCCATCGTATGGCCCGGTTATGGGTGTCTATCATGCAATCCTTCATCGTTGATGACATCGATGAGATCAGTTCGCCAGAAGCGTCTCCCGTCTGGCGTCCCCTGTTCTGCTTTTCAGGAGCGCATCTTCATGATCGACGTATTGAACCCCGCCGATGGCACCGTGGTCGGCCAGGCACCGGCCATGACCCTGTCCGAAGTGAATTCTGCCATCGACCGTACCTGCGAGGCCTTTCCCGCCTGGTCCCGCAGATTGGCGAAGGAGCGCAGTGAGCTGCTGCGCGGTTGGTTCGAGCGCATCCGCGACGACAAGGCGGCTTTCGCCGAGCTGATGGTGAAGGAGAACGGCAAGTGTCTCGCCGAAGCGTATGGCGAGATCGAATACGGCCTCGGTTTCATCGAGTGGTACGCGGAAGAGGCCAAGCGGGTCTACGGCGACACCATTCCCAGCCATGCGGCGAACGCTCAAGTCATGGTGGTCAAGGAGCCTGTCGGCCCCACGGCGGCCATCACGCCGTGGAACTTCCCGTTCATGATGATCACGCGCAAGGTGGCGACGGCACTGGCAGCGGGCTGCACCATGATCATCAAGCCGTCCGAGGAAACGCCGCTGACGGCCTACAAGCTGCTGGAAGCCGCGCGCGAGGCGGGCATTCCGGAAGGTGTGTTCGAGATGGTGACGGGCAATCCGAAGGAGATCGGCGAGCGCTTCACCAGCGACACGCGGATCCGCAAGATCTCGTTCACGGGCTCGACCGCCGTGGGTCGCACCTTGGCGGGTGCCGCTGGCCAGACGCTGACCCGCATGACGCTGGAGCTGGGAGGCAATGCGCCGTTCATCGTCTTCGACGATGCCGACCTCGAGGCCGCCGTAGAGGGCGCGGTGGGTGCCAAGCTGCGCAATTCGGGCCAGGTCTGCATCTCGCCCAATCGCTTCTACGTGCACGAGGCGATTCACGACCGATTCGTCGAGGCGCTGGCCGAACGCGTCTCGCAGATCGAGGTCGGCGAGGGCATGCGTGACGATTTCGTCGTCGGGCCGATGATCAATCGTACCGGCCTAGAGAAAGTCTCCTCGCTGGTGGAGAGCGCCCGTCTGCGCGGCGCGAACATCGTTCTCGGCGGGAGAACGCATGGCCTCGGCGGCCTGTTCTACGAGCCGACCATCGTCACCGGGCTCGACGACGATGCCGAGATGGCCCGGACCGAGATATTCGGCCCGGTATTCGCCATCTACCGATTCCGGACGGAAGCGGAGGTCATCGAGCGTGCCAATGCGACTGAGTACGGTCTGGTCTCCTATGGCTATACGCGGGATCTGGGCCGGTCGTTCCGCCTGTCCCGCGCGATCGAGGCGGGCATGGTCATTCTCAACAGCGGCTCGGTGGGCACGGCCTCGGTACCGTTCGGTGGCGTCAAGCAGTCCGGCTATGGCCGCGAAGGCAGCTTCTACGGTATCGAGGAGTACGTGGACGTCAAATACGTGCTGATGAGCGGGCTGGATCGGTGAATTGATGCGCGGCATACGTGCAGGCGAGTATCACGCACGGTGCCGCCCCCGGGCGCCACGGGACGCGGGCGGCCGTGACAGCTGATTGGTGAACTGACATCGGGTGTTCACTTCCGGCGTTGCGGCAGCCCGACTACGGCTCTTGCGAGCGAGCGGTCCAGTGGTTCGGGCTCACTCGCTGGTCACTGGACGCTTGAGCAGGACGACGACTTCAATGGCTTGCCCGGCACCATAACTGGGTGCCACGGTGCTGAAGGCTTCCCAGCCGGTCTTGCCGAGCTCGCTCAACTCACGCTCCATGCCCTCGTAGTCGAACCCCTTCAGGCGCAACTTGAAAGTCAGTACCTTGTATTCCCACATGACTTTGACTCCGTGCGTTGTCGTCGATCCGCTGTCATCGACTGCCTGAAGTATGGCAGTCGGAGGTCAGGGGGTAACGAGCTTTCGACGCCTTTCAGGTCTCGTTCATCAGATTCTCGATCCGGAACGGCAGATCGCGTAGCCGTCTGCCCGTGGCGTGATGGATGGCATTCGATATGGCCGCCGCCACCCCGACCACACCGATCTCGCCGACACCCTTGACCCCGGCGGCATTCACCAGACTGTCCTCTTCCGGGACCATGATCGCCTCGATATCGTGGATGTCCGCATTCACGGGTAGCAGGTAGTCCGCGAGATTGGCGTTGAGGTAGCTGGCGTTACGTTCATCGAGTTCGGTCTGTTCATGCAGCGCAGAGCCGATTCCCCAGATCATGCCGCCGACGAGCTGGCCGTGGGCCGTGCGGGCATTGATGATGCGCCCGGCGGCAAAGGCGCCGACCGCGCGAGCCACGCGAATCTCATGTGTCCTGGCGTGGACTCTGACCTCGACGAACTGGGCGCCAAGGGCGAACTGCACGCGGTCGGCCATGTGAACGCCACCGAATGGCGTGGCCATTCCACGATAGAGTCCCTTGATGCTATCGGCCGGTAGGCCCGGGGCGCGGGTTTCGGCAAACTCTTCGATGCTGCCCATTCCCGATGTCGCCATCGCGGTCGATACCGTGCCCGAGGTGGCATCGGTGACGCCGAGCCTTGCGCGGATGGCATCGCACGCGGCCATGATCGCCGGTGCCAGACTGGCGGTGGTGGACGATCCACCGGCGACGACAGCCGGGGGCAGGTCGGTGTCGCCGAGCGAGACCGTCACCTGCTCTACCGGCACGCCCAATTCTTCGGCGGCGACTTGGGCCATCATGGTATAGGCGCCTTGTCCGAGTTCATGAGTGGCGCTCGAAACGTGAACCCGTCCATCGGCGGAGAGGCGGACACGCGCCGCGGAATTGCCGGCATAGGTCGGATAAAAGGCAGTGGCACAGCCCCATCCCACCAGCCAGTCACCGTCGCGCATCGACCCCGGCAATCGTGTGCGATCCTTCCACCCGAAGGCCGCCGCGGCCGAGTCGAAGCACTGCATCAACGATCGGCTGGTGTAGGGCAGGCCGCCCACGGGCTCCGTCCGGGTGTCGTTGACGCGCCGCAGCTCGATCGGGTCCATGTCGAGTTCGCAGGAGAGCTCGTCGAGGGCCGTTTCGAGGGCAAAGGCATAGGGCATTTCCCCCGGCGCCCGCATGAAACCGGGTGTCGACCGGTCGGCGGAGACCGCGTTGACGCGCCCCACGATGTTGGGACAAGCGTAGAGCCGGGTGGTCATCGACACGGCGCCCATGGCGACGGTATCGGCGCGGGAGGTCAGCTCCCACCCTTCGTGCTTCAACGCCGTCAGGCGTCCGTCCCGGTTGGCGCCGAGCTGGACGTGGTGTCGTGTCTCGGCCCGATATCCCGAGACGGTGAAGCCTTGTTCACGGGTGGCCACGAGCTTGACCGGCCGCCCCAGGCGACGGGCGGCCATGGCGATCAGTGCCGTTCGCTGAGTCAGAAAGCCCTTGGCGCCGAAAGCGCCGCCGACATAAGTGCTGATGACGCGTATCCGCTCCGGCGCGATGTTCAACTGCTCGGCGAGGCCGAACTTGAGGTTGTTCACATACTGACTCGGTTCGTGAACGGTCAGATGGTCTCCTTCCCAGACGCATTGGGTCGCGAACAGCTCCATCGGGTTCTGATGTTGCGCGGGGGTGGAGTAGCGTGTGTCGATCTTGACCGGTGCTCTAGCATAAGCAACATCGAAATCACCGACATCGATATCCATTGGCGCCAGAGGCTGGGTGACGGCCTCCGGAGAGTCGATGGTGGCTGCTGGCGGTGACTGTGATGCGTAGGTGACATCGATGCGACGCGCCGCCTCGCGAGCGATTTCATAGGTCTCCGCGATGACCACCGCAATCGGTTGGCCCCAGTAGGCGATCTCCGCCGAGCCGAGAGGACGGAAAGAGTCGGAAAGGTAGCCGCCCTGATAGATCGCCGGCACCTGACGCGGCTGATCGCCAATCGTCTCATGGGTCAGGATATCGAGGACGCCCGGCACGGCCTTGGCAGCCGCCAGATCGAATGCCTGGATCGTGCCTCGGGCAATTCGGCTCGTGCAAAGGTAGGCATGAGCGACCCGAGGCAGTCGCATGTCGGCAGGGTACCGAGCCATGCCCGTGACCTTCTCACGTGACTCGTAACGCGGAGAGGCCCGTTCGCTATTCGTCTTTTTCATTCCCGCCGATTGCATACCTGCCTGCCGCCGCGCGGATGTCGGTTCAGCCATGACTCACCTCCAGGGATGCGGCGTCGAGCAGCGCTCGCACCAGTGTCGATTGGCCCAGCGCGATCTTGAAGGCGTTGTGGGAGCGGGGAACGGCACCGTTGAACGCGGCCTGGGCGGCCCGATTCGCGCGCGCTTCGTCCAGCGTGTGGCCGCGCAGTACGCTCTCGGCGTCCCGCGCACGCCAGGGCACGGTCGCGACGCCACCCAGCGCGATACGGACCTCGTTGACGACACGCCCATTCATCTCCAGTGCAACTGCCGCAGAGGCGACGGCGAATTCATAGGACTGGCGATCGCGTACCTTGAGATAGAGAGAGCGCCGCGTCCATGGACCCGCCGGAACGGTGAATGCGGTAATGATCTCTCCCGGCGCCAGGTTCGTCTCGATATCCGGCCTGTCTTGCGGTTGCCGGTGGAGGGCGGCGAACGGCATTCGGCGCTCGCCTTCGGGCCCGGACAGTGTGACCGTCGCGTCGAGCGCGATCAGGGCCTGGGCGAAATCACCGGGATAGCTGGCGATGCAGTGGTCGTTGGTTCCGAGCACCGCATGCTGACGGTTGAGGCCTTCGATCGCCGCGCAGCCGCTTCCCGGCGTTCGTCGGTTGCAGGCCTGCCAGGAGGGATCGCGAAAATAGGCACAGCGGGTTTTCTGCAGCACGTTGCCACCCAGGGTCGCCATGTTGCGCAACTGCGCGCTGGCGGCAAGGGAGAGACTCTGGGCAATGACGGGGAAGTGCTCGATCACGTCTCCATGGTTGGCGACCGCCGCCATGCTGGCGAAGGCACCGAGATGCAGGTTGGTGCCATCCCAGCCGATGGCGCCATGGGTTGCCGACAGGGCACGCAGGTCGATGACGTTTTGTGGTCGCATCACCTCGAGTTTCATCAGGTCGATGAGTGTCGTCCCGCCCGCCAGATAGGCGGTTCCCGGTCGAGAGCGGTCTTGTCCGGCCATGGCCTGTATCTCGAGCGCTTGGGGAATCGACGAGGCTCTCGAATAGTGAAAGGGTTGCATGGCTACTCCTCCATGGCCTGGCGGGCCTGAGTGACCGCGGCGACGATATTGGGATACGCCGCACATCGGCATAGATTGCCGCTCATGAACTCTCGAATGCTCTCTGGCGTGTCGGCGTGTCCCTCGCGCACGCAGCCGATCGCGGACAGGATCTGACCCGGTGTGCAGTAACCGCATTGGAAGGCGTCGTGCTCGATGAACGCCTGCTGCATGGGATGTAGCGCGCCATCGGCATTCGCGAGCCCCTCGATGGTCTGGATCTCGCGCCCTTGAGCGGCCACCGCCAGCGTCAGACAGGACAGCTCACGCCGGCCATCGACCAGCACCGTGCAGGCGCCGCACTGGCCGTGATCGCAGCCCTTCTTGGTGCCGGTCAGCCCGATCTCATCGCGCAGGGCGTCGAGCAGGGTCATGCGGGTATCGAGCCTCAGTGAGTGAGGCTTACCGTTGACCTCCAGCGTCATGGGCAGCGGGGTTCGCGCATCGGATACGATGTCTTCGGATGAGGCGGGTTTCCGGGGCGCCGCCGCGCCAAGATTTCCCAGCGGTGAGAGAAAGAGAGCCGCCGCGCCACCCTGGGCCGAGCCCACCAGGAAGCGGCGACGCTGCCTGGAGACGGGCTGATTGTTGTCCTGTTCCTCGTTCACGATGTGACTCCTCTCTATCCGGACGGGGTGGGGCATGAAACACGCCCGCCGCGCTCTGTTCGTCGTGACGGCCGGGCCTCGAGGGGGATGTCAACGAGATGAATGACCAAGAAGCCATCCGGGATATTCGATCGGCAGGGCGCTGACCGTATCCAGGTCGGAGAGATCGACATCATCCAGGCGGATCGACGTCGCTCGTACGTTCTCGATCAACTGCTCGGGGCGTTTGGCGCCGAGAATCACCGTCGTCACCGTTGACTGATGCAGCAGCCAGGCAATCGCGATCTGGCCCGGGGTGGCGTCATGCTTGCGGGCGACGGCTTTCAGCACTTCGATCAGCGGTTCGCCCCGTTGGCGGTCGATGGGGGGAAAGTCCAGTCCTTGCAGTCTACCGTTGGCGTTGGTGCCGGTTGCGTACTTGCCGGTCAGATAGCCGCCGGCCAACGGGCTCCAGACCATCAGCCCGACCTTCTCGGAATCCAGCATCGGGATGATCTCGCGCTCCGCGTCCCGACCGACCAGCGTGTAGTAGGCTTGCAGAGAAACGACAGGGGCGAGATTCCGGGCTCTCGCGATTCCCAGCGCCTTCATGATCTGCCAGGCCGCCCAGTTCGACAGGCCGATGTAGCGGACATCGCCGGCGCGAACGAGGATGTCGAGCGCCTCCAGCGTCTCTTCGATCGGTGTCGTGGGGTCGAAGGCATGAATCTGGTAGAGGTCGATATGATCCAGGCCTAACCGCTGCAGGCTGGCGCGGCACTCGCTCAGGACATGACGGCGCGACGCACCACGATGGTTGGGGCCCTTGCCCATGGGCGAGGCGACCTTGGTTGCGATCACGACGTCGTCTCTTGCCACCCCGAGGTTGCGCAACGACTGCCCCAGCATGGTCTCGCTGCGGCCATCGGCGTAGACGTTCGCCGTGTCGAAGACATTGATGCCCGCCTCCAGCGCGGATCCGACCAGCGCGTCGGCCTCATCCTGGCCGAGCTTGCCGACCTGTCCCCACAGACCATCGGTTCCACCGAATGTCATGGCTCCCAGGCACAGCTCCGAAACGAACAGTCCGCTACTGCCGAACTTGCGCATGCGCATCACCATCCTCCCCTCGAGCATTGGATTGATCGTTGCGAGGACGGTCGCTGCCATGGCGGTGAGTTCGTAGGTGCTGCTCGCGCTCTGACGGTGTGTCCCGGCAAAAATAACGTTACGCTCGGAGTCGGAATCCCAGAAGCCCACCAGCCTGAAGGCAGTGATAAGCAGAGGTTGACAACGCCATGAACCCAGCCTTGCTCCCCTCGCTCGCCTGGTTCGTCCGTATCGCCCATCATCGCAGCTTCACCCGGGCGGCAGAGGAGATGGGTGTGTCGCGGGCAGCGTTGTCGCAGAACCTCAAGGCGCTCGAACGGCGCCTGGAGGTCAGGCTGCTCAACCGCACGACCCGGGATATCTCCCTGACCGAGCCAGGACAACGGCTGTTCGAGACGCTACGCCCCATGCTGGGCGAGATCGAGCGCGCGGTCCTGGAACTGGGGGAGGTCGACGGTGTCCCCTCGGGCCTGATTCGCATCAATACATCACGCCTGGCGTCCAGGGCGCTGATAGAGCCGCACCTGGCCGAGTTCCATGCACGCTACCCCCAGATCAGGATCGAACTGGTCATGGATGACTCGCTGTCGAACATCATTGCCGATGGCTGCGATGTCGGTATTCGGCTGGGCCGCAGCCTCGTCGATCATGTGGTGGCGGTGCCGATCAGCCCTGCGTTGTCGATGGTGGTCGTGGGATCGCCGGCTTACTTCGAACGACACGGCATTCCGCAAACGCCCGCGGACCTGGCACATCACAACTGTCTCAATTACCGGAGTTCGGGTAGCGGCGCGTTGCGTCAATGGGATTTCGTGGATCCCGCCGGGAAGCGGCAGCACTTCACCCAGCCAGTCGCCGGGCATCTCACCACCAATGACGATCAAAGCATGACGCGGGCGGCGCTTCAGGGAATCGGATTGATCCAGCACGTCGATATCGCCATCCAACATCACCTGGCCGACCGGCGTCTCGTTCAGGTCCTCCATGAGTGGACCTACGGCCACCCCGGCTTCTATCTCTACCTGCCGTCCCGGGAGCAGATGCCATCCAAGGTTCGCGCACTGCTGGATTTCATGGTCGAAAAGCGGGAAGGAATCTCGTCAGAGGAATGACGAACGCCGGGAGTGGCGTCTCACCGAACAGGCAAGCAAGCTCTCCACCTCCGTATTTTCAGAAGCCGAGACTGGCAGAGGTGCGGCTTCAGGCAGTCTGCATCATCGAATGCTACCGATATCGCGATCGGTCTCGGGGCCCTCCAGCATCAACGTGGTTTCCTCGACTCGCAGAAAGCGCCCGTTGATATCCAGCTCCGCGAACAGGTAGACCTCCTGCACGACATGGGTGCCGTCGCGCTTGGCGATATGGACTCGGTGGCGGTCGGCGTAGCGGGTGCCATCCCGTAGTTCGTCCAGCATCTCGATTCGGGCCGACGCAACGATTTCGCGAAGTTTCCGCGCGTGGCGGGTAAATCCTGCGCGATCGTCCCAGCATCCGTTGGTGCGCTGGCGATATTCGGGGCTGAAATGGCGGTCGATCACCGCTTCCAGCGGGAGGTCCTGCCGGTTGAGCAGTTCGTTCAGCGCGGAGCGTATGTTTGTAGCCGATATGTTGTCTTCCTTGATGTGAGTTGAAGCCGATACTCTAGGTGAACCCGGATGATCGGAAACGCGAGCGATGATACTCAGAACCCCCGCTCGTTGATCGTCAGAAGTGGTGCGAAGGCGCGCGGATACTGCCGTTGACGCGTGGGCCGTCAATGTACGATTCGTTCGACTTGTTCTAAAGCGGCTCGGCGTTCGTCGGCCAGGCCGCCAGAGCCTGATCGGCGACCGCTTCCAGGGCCTCGCGACCGAAGCCGGCCTTGGCCTGTACCGCCATGCCATGAGTCACCGCCATCAGAAACGCGGCCAGCGCGGCGCAATTCGCCGATGCCGGCAGATCTCCCTCCTGCTGCGCCCGTTCGAAGCGCTCGCGTAGCCGCGCTTCTCCCTTCGCGCGCGCTGCTATCAGCGCCTGGCGCACGGGTTCCGACTCGTCCGACCCCGCCAGCGCCCCATTCACGATGAAGCACCCGCTGTGCTCCGGATGACGGGTATTCAGTTCGGCGACTCCGCGAAGTATGTGCTCGGCGACGTCTCGGGAGGTCGGCTGCGCGAGCGCCTCCGGAAAGAAACCCAGCTGTTGCTCCTCGTAGCGTTCCAGTGCGCGAAGAAACAGGGCTTCCTTGTTGCCGAAGGCCGAGTAGAGTGCGGGCCGTTCGACTCCAGTGGCCTGGGTTAGATCGTTGTAGGACGCGCCTTCATAGCCCTTGCGCCAGAACACGCACAGCGCTGCCTCCAGTGCCTGGTCCAGATCGAATTCGCGACGTCGTCCCATGGGATTCTCCTTTATTTCATAACGACCATTATAAAACACTGGACAGTCGTGAGTCATTTCGTAATGATCATTACTGTAACGACCGTTACTAATTTGGCTCGTCAACGTTGATGTTTCGGCCCGCAGGTCGATACGTCATCCAACAGGAGAGAGAACATGGATCAGCTATTGAAAGGCAAAGTCGCGCTGGTCACCGGCGGCTCGCGCGGCCTCGGCGCGGTAACGGCGGCCAGGCTGGCGGAGCTGGGTGCCGACGTGGCGATCAGCTACGCGTCGTCCGCCGACAAGGCGAATGCGGTGGTGGAACAACTGAAGTCGTCAGGGGCTCGCGCGATGGCGATCCAGGCCGATCAAGCGGATCTTTCGGTCGCCAAGCCATTGATCGATGCCGTCATCGGCGAATTCGGCAAACTCGACATCCTGGTGAACAACGCAGGCATCGCCATTCAGGGCCAACTGGTGGACGACCCCACGCTGGATGGCGAGCAATACAATCGCCAGTGGCAGGTCAACGTCATGGGGACCATCGCGATCACGCGGGCGGCGGCGCCCAAGCTGACCGATGGCGGTCGCATCATCTTCATCGGCTCACTCCTCGGCTCCTACGTGCCTTTCGCCGGAGTCGCCGATTACGCCGCCACCAAGTGGGCGCTTGCCGGCTACGCCAAGGGCATCGCTCGCGACCTCGGCCCGCGCAGCATCACGGTGAATGTGGTGCAGCCGGGCATCATGCCCACGGACATGGCCTCGGACGTGGCCGATGAGCTTCCCAACCGCGACGCCATTCTGGACATGCATCCGATCCGTCGTATCGCGACCCTCGAGGAAGTGGCGGACATCGTCGGCTTCCTGGCCGGACCTTCCGCCGGCTACGTCAATGGCGAGGCCATCAACGTCGCCGGTGGTTTCGGCATCTGAGCACAGGTGTCATCGCCTCGTTCCGCCGCTTCGCAACGCGGGTGAAGTGGCGGACGTCGGCATGTCCAGGCTGGGAAAAGGGCGAGGCGCTGCCTGATATTCGTCTTGATCGTCGCACGCACTTCAACGCAACACCTCGATCTGGCGCAGCCGCGGCGCGGCGAAGTCGATGAAGGCGCGAACCTTCGCTGCCGCGCGGCGCCCTTCCACATGCACGAGATGAACCGGCAGCGGGGCGGGCTCGTGCTCTTCCAGCACGGTCTGGAGCGTGCCGGACTCGAGATCGGGCCCGACCTGATACGACAGCACGCGACACAGGCCCCAGCCCCGCCTGGCGATATCGATGGCCGCGGCCAGGCTGCTGACCGTGAGTCGAGGATTCACCCTGACGCCATGCGCTCCGTCCCGCCCGAGCCGCCACTCGTTGAGGGGAGGCGTGGACCCGCTAGCAACCACCCGATGAGACAGGAGGTCGCTGGGTGCCTGCGGGCGCCCCCGCGTGGCGAAATAGTCCGGCGAGCCGCAGATGACGCGGCGAACCTGGCCGATCCGGACGGCGGAGAGCTCGGAGGAGGGCAGGTGGCCGATGCGCACGGCGATATCGAAGCCTTCCTCGACCAGGTTGACGATGCGGTCGACCATCAGCACGTCGGCGCGAACCCGGGGATACGCATCCAGAAACTCGGTCAGCAGCGGCGCGACGTGGATTCGCCCGAACTCCTGCGGACAGGTGATTCGCAGTTGCCCGACGGGCGTGTTGGCCGCGCCCGAGGCCATGTCGTCGGCGGCTTGCAGATGAGCGAGGATTTCCCGCACTTCCACGAGGTAGGTCCGGCCCACATCGGTGAGCCTGACTCGCCGCGTCGAACGGGTGAAAAGCCGTGCGCCGAGGGCGATCTCGAGCGTGTTGATGGCTCGCGTGGCGGATGGCGCGCTGAGCCCGGTGGCACGGGCTCCCCTGGCGAAGCTCTCGGCTTCGGCAACGGCGACGAAAACGTTCAGGGCCTGAAGGCGATCCATGATGTCCTGCTTGGCTCGAGAGGAGTGATAATTTCAGAATATAAAACAGTTACTTTCAGAATAACCCTATTCTTCCGTCGTTCGTGAGGTTCTAGAGTAACGGCTTCGATAAACCCGATCATCATCGCGATGAAGGAGACCGTCATGTCGAACGCCGAGCTTGAAACCAACGCCCTCAACGACCAGCCCGTGAAGCTGTATCGCAATCCCAAGTCGGGCCACTGCCATCGGGTCGAGCTGATGCTCGCGCTGCTGGAGATCCCTTATGAAAACGTCGATCTCGATATGGCCAATGGCGCCCACCGCCAGCCCGGCTATCTGAAGATCAGCCCTCTGGGGCAGGTGCCGGCGATCGAGGACAACGGCATCACGCTTTCGGATTCCAACGCCATCATCACCTACCTGGTCGAGCGCTACGGTGATCCTGCCCTCTGGATCGGTACCGCGCCGCTCGAAAAGGCGCAGGTGCAGCGCTGGCTCTCGATTGCGGCGGGCGAGATCGCCGCCGGTCCCTGCGCCGCGCGCCTCGTCACCGTGTTCGATGCGCCGCTCGATCATGAGGCGGCGAAGGCCAAGGCGCACGCGCTGCTCAAGATGATGAACGCCCATCTCGAGGATCGCGACTGGCTGGCGGCCGACAGACCGACGCTGGCCGACATTGCCGGCTACAGCTATATCGCCCACGCGCCGGAAGGCGGTGTCGGTCTCGCCGACTATCCGCACGTCCGGACCTGGCTGGCGCGTATCGAGGCGCTGCCCCGCTTCGTCGGCATGGCACGCTCGCCGGTGCTGGCCTGAATCGAGGACGTTCGGACGGAGGTCGGTCATGACACGCGAAACGATGCCTTCCCAAGAGACGACTTTCCAGGAGACGCCGTTCCACGAAGGCGAGCTCGCGGCGCAGCGGCGCGCCGGCGTGGAAAGCCTGGCCAGCTCGGCCGGCAGTTTCATCCGCGACTACATGCCCGAGCAGCATCGGGCGTTTTTTGCCCAGTTGCCCTTCGTCGTCGTGGCAGCCGGCGATGCGCAGGGGCGCCCCTGGGTCACGCTGCTTGAGGGTGACGAGGGTTTCATCGAGTCGCCCGACGCCCGCACGCTGGCCGTGGCGGCAGCACCCGGCGCCCAGGATCCGCTGGCCTCGGCGATCGTTGCCGGCGTCGACGTGGGCCTGCTCGGCATCGAGCTGGCGACGCGCCGACGCAACCGGCTCAACGGGGTCGTTCGTGCCGCCGGTGACGGCCTGAGCCTCGAGGTGCGCCAGAGCTTCGGCAACTGTCCGCAATATATCCGCGAGCGCGAGTGGCAGCGGGTCGAAGCCGCGGCCGCCCCGGACGCCACTGTCTCAAAGCGACTCGACAGCGGGCAGCGCGCGCGAATCGCTGCGGCGGATACCTTCTTTATCGGCTCCCTATCCGGCTCTGTCTCCGATCCCGGTTCGGCCCACGATTCGGGATCGAAGCCCAGCACGAGCCGGGGTTACGACGCCTCTCATCGCGGCGGCGAGCCAGGCTTCGTGCAGGTGATCGGGGACGGGACGCTGCGAATCCCTGACTATGCCGGCAACAACTTCTTCAACACCATCGGCAACCTGATCCAGGACCCCCGCGTGGGGCTGCTGTTCGTCGATTTCGAAACCGGCGGCATGCTGCAGATCACTGGCCGGGCCAGCATCGACTGGGCGCCGCAGGAGAGCCAGGATGAGAGCCGCGATCCGAACGCCAAGCGCTGGATCGAAGTGAGCGTCGAGCAGGTGGTCGACCGCCCGGCCGCGCTGGCCCTGCGGTGGCGGCGGGAAGACGAAGCCCCGCTGCGGCTGACGGTCGTCGACAAGGTGATCGAGAGCGATCAGATCACCTCCTTCTACCTGGCCGGTGCCGATGCCGGCGCGCTGCCGCCATTCCAGGCCGGGCAGCATCTGGCGGTGGAGCTGGAGATACCGCATCAGTCTATTTCGAACCGCCCGAGGCGGGTCGGTCGCAGCTACTCGCTCTCGGGATCGCCATCCGCCGGGACGTACCGAATCAGCGTCAAGCGCGAGGAGAAGGGCACGGCGTCGCGTTTTCTGCACGACGGGATCGATATCGGCGACCGGATCGCGGCACGCCCGCCGGCGGGAGAATTCGTCTTGCCCTCCCGGCAAGGGCCATTGGTACTGGTCAGCGCCGGCGTGGGGATCACGCCAATGCTCGCGATGCTGCACGCGGTCGTGGCGGAAGCGGAGAACGAGCAACGCCCGGTCTGGTTCGTCCACGCCACGCGCCACGGCGGGACACACGCCTTCCAGGCCGAAGTCGGGGCATTGATCTCCCAATCACGCAACGTGACGCGACATACCTTCTACAGCGCGCCGCGCCCGAACGACACGGCGGATATCGATTACGACATCGAAGGGCGAATCACCGCAGACCATCTGCTCGAACTCGGCGCGGGGCCGAAGGCGAGCTATCTGCTCTGCGGTCCGGCCCGATTTCTCGCCGAGATCAGCGCCGGCCTTGAAGATTGTGGTGTCGATGCGGATCGGATCGACTTCGAAACGTTCGGCCCGGCGGGGTGAAACGACCGAAGCTTCCAGGATACGGCCTCCGACTAAAGTCCTAATTTCCGAGCCGCTTTTCTCCGGAGAGACTTGATACGCTAGCGTCTCGTTGCGACTTCCGTCTCCCAGCGCCGTTCGCGGCGAGCTTCTCTTTCACCGCTCCCGAATCGAGCGTCTCTTTCACCGCTCCCGAGCCGAGCTTAAGGCGAATCCATGATCATCTCAGGCCCTTCCGATTATCGGCGCGCCGCCAAGCGGCGTATTCCGCGTTTCCTGTTCGATTACCTCGATGGCGGTGCGGTGACCGAAAGCACGATGCGGGGCAATGTCGAGGCGCTACAGGCCATTCCCCTGCGCCAGCGGGTGCTGCAGGGCGGCGGCACTCCCCAGCTCGAGACCGAGGTGCTCGGCAGCCGCTGGCAGATGCCGGTGGCGCTGGCACCGGTCGGGGCCACCGGCATGTACGCGCGTCGCGGGGAGGTGCAGGCGGCCAGGGCAGCCGAAAAGGCCGGCATCCCCTATACGCTCTCCACGGTGTCGGTCTGCTCGATCGAGGAGGTCGCGAAGGGGGCCGGCGGGGAGCAGTGGTCCCAGCTCTACGTGTTGAAGGATCGCGGCTTCATGCAGAACGCGCTGGAGCGGGCCTGGGCGGCGGGCATGAAGACGCTGGTGTTCACCGTCGACATGCCGCTGCCGGGCTCGCGTTACCGCGACCGTCACTCCGGCATGTCCGGCCCTCACGCCAAGTTGCGTCAATACGCGCAGGCCGTGACGCATCCGTGGTGGGCGTTCGATGTCGCGCTCAAGGGCAAGCCGCTGTCGTTCGGCAACATCGAGGCCTATACCGGTCGCCAGATGAACATGGACGACTACATGGGCTTTCTGGCCAAGAACTTCGATCCCTCCATCAGCTGGAGCGAGCTGGAGTGGATTCGGGATAGCTGGAAGGGCAACCTGATCATCAAGGGGCTGCTGGACAAGGAGGATGCGCGGGACGCGGTGCGCATGGGCGCCGACGGGATCATCGTCTCCAATCATGGTGGGCGCCAGCTCGACGGCGCGATCCCGACGGCGCAGGCGTTGCCGCATATCGTCGACGCCGTGGGTGACGAGCTCACCGTACTGGCGGATTCCGGCGTTCGCTCCGGGCTGGATGTGGTCAGGATGCTGGCGCTGGGCGCCAAGGGGGTCCTGCTCGGGCGTGCCTACGCCTATGCCCTGGCCGCGGACGGCGAGCGGGGCGTGGCGCATCTGCTCGAACTGATCGCCGCGGACATGCGCGTCACCATGACGCTGATCGGCGCCAGGTCACCGGCCGATATCAGTGCCGATCATCTGGAGACCGTCGCGAAAGCGCTGGAGAGCGAGCAGCGGCCGGCGGTGGCGTCGCCGGAAGCCGCCAGGTTCTGAGCGTGGGGAGTGGCTTTCGGTATTTCCGTCTTATCACGGGAAACGGTTCTGCACGGCTTCTCATCCGATTCCATCGCACTCGGGGTGAAGTGCGAGTTCAGTCTTCGGGGGCGCGATAATTGCGGCGCTGTCGCCCGGTTTCACCTGGCGAGCGTGGGCCAGGTGGCCGAGCGGTTGCAGGCGAGAGAGTGCATGCCGAACCACCCGCATGAGCCGCCTACCGGCCCTGCTGAAAATGATGACAAGATGATCCTCACATTGGGTAGTAACGACTTCTGATCGTGTATGGGGATTCGGATGTCGTTCGCGAACAAATAAAGGGGCGTATGGTTTCGATTCAGGTGGGGGGCGAGGACAGGACCGCAGAGATCACCAACTGGTCGATCTGGAGCGATAAGCAAGAAGGCCTGCAACTGAAGTGCTCCTATGTGAACAAGGGCAAGGCCGTATACGCTCTCGACGATTGCGTCATCTCGCCCATTCGCGAGCTGGGCGAGATGTTGATGACCAAGCCCCACAGCACGATCGTCACGCCCATCGCCAAGGCGACGATCTACGGCGAGCGGTATGCCGTCGTGCACTATTCGGATGCCGAAAAGCCCTACGTCTACAAGATGGACGGCATCGACTTTGACGTGTCGACGGCAATGAAGGGAACGCCGGTCTTTCGTTATTTCGAGGCAGTGGCGAATGCCCGACAGGATCGTGCGAAGTCGAAGACCGACCGTGAAATCGCTGCCAACGTGGTGCGCCAACTGGAGAAACTCCCTGCCAGTGACGACACCGCCTTGCAGGCCTATTGCACAGGATGCAATGGAGCGCTGGCGATGGGTCAGGGGCTGATCTATCCGTTCGGTCTGAACGCGAGCCAGCTCGCGGCGGTCGAGCAAGCCTTCCGCGCCCAGGTCAGCGTGATCGAGGGCCCTCCGGGGACTGGCAAGACCCAGACCATCCTCAACATCCTCGCCAATATCCTGCTGCGCGGACAGACTGTGGCGGTGCTGTCCAACAACAATGCGGCGGTGGAAAACGTTTACGAAAAGCTGGAGAAGTGCGGTTTGGGTCATCTGATCGCCAAGCTCGGCAACCAGAGTAACCGCCAGGACTTCTTCGCCGACCTGCCGCCTTGGCCATCCAGCGAGCCTGAACCTGCCCCGACTCTGGAGGAAATTCAGGCTCTACTGGGCCGCTTGAAGAAGCTCTTGCACGATCAAAATCGGATGGCGCAACTGCGAGTCGAAATCGATGAGTTGATCGTCGAGCGACGCTACCTGCAGCAGTGGCAGGCAGACAGTGGCGTGCAGGCCGCCGCCTCGTTGGACAAGTACGGGCTGACGCCGCGAAAGACCGCGGACTTGATGGCCTACCTGGCCCATCTCGGCGAGCAGCGCACCCGCCTCAAGGACCGCATCGAGTTGCTGTTCAACTTCAGGATTTTCCGCGCCAAGCCGTTCGCCCAGGGCGATACGCGCCTGGCTGTTTTCCATGCTCTGCAGATGCACTATTACGACAAGGCATTGCAGGAGAAGGAAGCGGAACTGCAGACGTGCCACGAATCGCTGGCGAGAGAAAATTTCGAAGCCTCGCTGGAAGCATTGAAGACGGCATCGATGCGCCATCTGAAGCAGCATCTGCAACGCCAGACGCAGCCCTCGGAAAGTTTCGATGCCAAGACATACCGGGGTCAGCAGCAGTTCGATGCCTTCGTGCGTCGTTTCCCGATCCTGGGCAGCGGCACGCACTCCATCGTCAATTCGATCGCGCCGGGGGCAATCCTCGACTACGTGATCATCGACGAAGCCTCGTTGCAGGACATCGTGCCGGGCATCTTGGCGCTGGGTTGCGCCAAAAATTTGATCGTCGTTGGTGACAACCGACAGTTGGCGCACATTCCGGTGAAGCTGGACCTGCCGGCGCCCGCCGACGCTTACGATTGCGAGCGATACAGCCTGCTCGATTCGTGCATCGAGGTGTTCAAGGAGACGCTACCCAGGACCCTGCTGAAGGAGCATTATCGCTGCCATCCCAGGATCATCCAGTTCTGCAACCAGCAGTTCTACGACAACGCGCTGGTGCCCATGACGGAGGACAAGGGCGAAGCGCCACTGCGCCTGGTGGTGACCGCCAAGGGCAACCACACCCGCCAGAATACCAACCTGCGGGAGCTGGACTCCCTGCTCAAGCTGCTCGACGAGGAGGGCGAGCCGGTCGGGCTGGACGGCGACGGGTGTGGTTTCATCGCGCCGTTCCGGGCACAGGTCAATCTCTCCGGCACGCATCTGCCAGCGGATTTCGTCAAGGATACCGTGCACAAGTTCCAGGGCCGGGAGTGCGACGAGATCGTCTTCTCCACCGTGCTGGACAAGAAACGCTACAACCAGGAGCGCAAACGGCTGGATTTCGTCGATGATCCGCGCATGATCAATGTGGCGGTGTCGCGGGCCAAGCATCGTTTCACCCTGGTAACGGGCGATGAGGTGTTCGCCGGAAATAACGGCCATATTGCGGCCTTGATGCGCTACTTTGCCTATTACGCTCAGGACGAGCAGATCGTGCGTGCGCCTGTGGTGTCGGCTTTCGACTTGCTTTATCGCGAGTTCGATCAATCCCTGGCGCGCTTGGACGCTCGCTTGCGGCCTGACGATTCACGCTACAGATCCGAGCAGATCGCGGCGCAGCTGCTGCGCGAGGCGCTGTCCGATCCGTCATGCCAAGCGTTGATGTGTCACGATCAGGTCAAGCTGAATCAGATCGCATCACCGAGTAACCCGGATTTGACGCAGCGTGAGCGGGCCTTCATGGCGCGTGCCAGTTGCGATTTCGTGATCTATTTCAAGGTGGGCAAGACCCCGCTGGGGGTGATCGAAGTCGACGGTGGCTACCATGACCGGCCCGATCAGGCGGCGCGGGACGCCTTGAAGAACAGCATCCTGGAGAAAAGCGGCATTCTCATCCTGCGTCTGCGCACCGTCGAGAGTCGTATCGAAGAGAAAATCGCCGACTTTATCTCCCCGTGGACGACCCCTGCGGGCGACGCGTAACGCAGCATCGTCCTGCGCATCTTCAGCGCCGCCCACAGCAGCAAATGCGTATCCAGTAGCAGATTTATTCAGCCCTCGAAGGAATCGGCAATGTCCGTTTCACCGAGGCGATCAAAGTCCTCCGGTACACGTATCTGCCCCTGGAGAAATCCCAGACGACGACTCTTTACGGGCTCCGGAGTATCCACCGCGGTCACCCGTGTCATTGGCTTGCCGGCCTTGGCGATGATGAAAGGCTCACCCTTCGCGGCCTTGTCCACCAACTGAGAGAGGTGCGTCTTGGCGTCGCGCGTATTGATGATGTCCATGGCATCTCTGAGCTAAGTCTTGTCTTCAAGCCCAGACAAATCACCGCCAAGTCGATCATAGTGCGGGTTAGGCTCCACCGGTATAGATAAAGAACATATCAGGTTGAAGGCATCCATCATTATGTGGTTTCGTCATTCCAGCAGCAGCATGCCCTGCTCGATATCCGCGGCGATCGCCTCGCAGAACGATGCCAGGTCGCCGCGCCTGAGCGCCTGTGTCACTTCGCGATGATAGTCGTCGGCGATGCTCGATGCGCCCCAGCGCGTGCAGATGTAGCGCATGCTGGGGCCGTATTGCAGCCAGAGTATCTCGACCAGTGGCAACAGCACTTGCGATTGGCTCAGGCGGTAGATATGGAAGTGAAACTGGTAATTGCCGCGCATGTAGCTGACCAGGTCGCCCTGGGCGATGGCGTCGTTGATCTGCTCATCGATCCGTTCCAGGGCCTCGATGTCGGTGGCGCCGATGTTGTCGAAGGCTTGGCGCGACACCTCGGTTTCCAGGTTCTTTCTGGCGAACAGGATTTCATGAAACCGGTCATGGCTCAGCTCGGGGACGATGATCTTGCGGCTGTCGGAGAAGATCAGCGCGCCCTCGGTCACCAGCCAGCGTATTGCCTCACGGGCCGGCATGGTGCCGGTGCCGTATTGCGCGGCGATGCGCCGAATCGAGATCACTTCGCCGGGCGTGAAGTCACCCTCGCAAAGACGCACGCGCAGGGTCCGGTGAAGCCGGGTCGAGGCGGTATCGGGCGAAAAAGCCGTACGACTGGCGGTTGATTCCGTGGTCATGCGATGTGCCAAAGCCTTTTGTGATGAGGAAGCCGAGCCAGGCGTTCCAGCTTAACGTAACTGGCGGGGGCAATCACGATACCGGCTTGCTTGTGGGGGTGATGGGGGCTCTGCTAGTGTGATCACACACATGTGATCACATCGGACCATAACAAGATCGAGAGTCCCCTATGGCGCAGATATCGCAGGCTTCGTTTGCCCGCAGCACCGACCGCTCTCACGAGGAAGAGGGCGCCGACCGAGTCGACGTGTTGTGCATCGACATGAACGGCATTCCGCGCGGCAAGTGGGTGCCCGCCGAACAGCTCGACAAGGTGATGGACGGGCAGGTGCGCCTGCCGCTCTCGACGCAGTCGCTGGATATCTGGGGCGAGGACAACGATGCGCTGACCGGGCTGTCGCAGTCCATCGGCGACCCCGACGGTGTCTGTCACGCCGATGAGCGTACCTTGACGCCACTGCCCTGGGCCAAGGGCCACCAAGTGCTCACCACCCTGCACGACCTGAACGGCACGCCGAGTTTCATGGACCCGCGCGCCATGCTCGCCGCGGTCGTCGAGCGCTTTCGACGCCACGGCTGGACGCCGGTGGTCGCCATCGAGCTGGAGTTCTACCTGCTCGACGCCGAGGCACGGCACGCGCTGAAGACCATGCCGCCCGCGCCGCTGTGCCCGGGCGGAGAACCCCGGGGTCAGCAGCTCTACGAACTCGAGACGAT
>NZNW01000148.1 GCA_002695065.1 Salinicola sp.
AAGACCGTGGTATGCAGGGTTTCGAGGCCAACTCAAAGGGATGGATGACAGCTTGGACAGCACTGCACATCAAGATCGCGTATTGATCATCGAAGACGACGAGCGTCTGGCACATCTGACGCGTGAGTATCTGGAGGCGAACGGGTTCCAGGTCGGGCTGGAGCACGATGGCGCGCATGGCGTGGAGCGCATCGTCGAGGAGCAGCCGGACATGGTGATCCTCGATCTGATGTTGCCCGGCGAGGATGGCCTGTCCATCTGCCGGCGGGCGCGTCCGCACTATGCCGGCCCCATCCTGATGCTGACGGCACGCACCGACGACATGGATCAGGTCCTGGGCCTGGAGATGGGGGCCGACGACTACGTCCCCAAGCCGGTTCAGCCCAGGGTCCTGCTGGCGCGCATGAGGGCGTTGATGCGCCGCGCCGACAGCCTGGTCTCTTCCAGTGGGGCGACGCGCCTGACCTTCGACAATCTGGTCATCGACAGCGCCACTCGCGAAGCCTGGCTGGAGGAGGAGCGGGTCGATCTCACCAGCGCCGAGTTCGATCTGCTCTGGCTGCTGGCCGACAATGCCGGCCGCGTGCTGACTCGCGAAGAGATTTTTTCCCAGCTGCGCGGCATCAAATACGATGGACAGGATCGCTCCATCGACGTGCGGGTCTCGCGTATTCGTCCCAAGATCGGTGACGACCCCAATCACCCCCACCGCATCAAGACCGTGCGGAGCAAAGGGTATCTGTTCGTGAGAGATAGCTGAAGCGGACCGGCAGCGGTCTCCGCTCGAGTTTCCCCGCGCCGTGATCCCGGCCGGTTCCCGGGCTATCGCGATCGGCACTGTCGCGCCTCGGCTTGCCACGCCCCGCGGGGGCGAGAGGCCGACCGTCGGGGCGCCTGCTGAGCGCGGGGCCCCGGGTGCCGTGCGGCGGGCATCGATCGCCTCCTGCAGAAAGCTCCCGTCTCCCCCGAGGGGCGGGCGACACTAGCCTTTCTGGCCATCCACGAAGCCGATTGCCGCGCGAGATTCAACATGCGTCGTTCCTTTACCGACAGCACTTTCTTTCGGTTCTACGTGTCGTTGCTGGCGGCACTGGTCATCACCTTCGCGCTGGTCCTGTTCGGCTTCCTGATGGTCGACAAGGTGCGCCAGGAGCACTATCGGGAAAATCTCGTCAGCGGCCCATTGGCGCTGCTTTCCGACCTCGTCTCCCGCCAACCGCTGTCGCAGCGGGACGACTGGCTGGCATCGATGGCATCGACGCTGGGCATGCCGTTGGGGCTGTTCAAGCTCGAGGACCTTTCACTCAACTACTTCGAGCGGGCTCGCCTGCGCGAGAACCGCCCCGTCATCGAGTCGACCGACAAAGGCTGGCGCTCGCTCTATCAGTTGCCGCACTCCAAGTGGGTACTGGCGGCACGCATCAACAGTCTCAACGAGATGCAGCTTCGCGGCATCACCGAGGTGTTGCGGAGTTGGCTGAGCGGCGAGACGGAGGAGATCCAGGCTCGACGCTTCGAGCGGGTTAAACGGCAGTTCCACGTGCCGCTCGGTCTCTATACCGAGCCACCGACGGATGTCGACCCCATCCAGGCGACGCGACTCGACGCCGGCGAGGTCGTGGTGCGTCTCGAGACAGGGCTCAGCGCGCTCTATATTCACGCCAGGGTCGGGCCGGATCGGTGGTTGCGAATCGGTCCACTGCCCAGTTTCGAATCGATGCCGCTGTCGCTGGCGCTGGCGCTGCTGATCATGGTGCTCTCGACCCTGGCCGGGGCCATCTATCTCATCGTATGGGGCGTCGAAGGCCGCGTGGGCAGGCTGGAGCGTGCCGCGACGCGGATTGCCGCCGGGCATCTCAACTCGCGGGTACGGGTCGACAGCAACGATTTCGTCGGCCGTCTGGGCATGGCGCTCAACGGCATGGCCGCGCAGGTGCAGTCGCTGCTGCGCAGCCAGCAGGAGATGATTCGCGCCGTCTCCCACGAATTGCGTACGCCGGTGGCGCGTATTCGCTTCGCGGTCCAGATGCTCGAGGATCTCAGCAAGGATGAGAGCGCCCAGCGCCAGCTGGCGGGGATCGACGAGGACATTTCCGAACTCGATCGATTGATCGACGAAATCCTCACCTACGCCAAGCTCGACAGCGAGAACGCACAGGGCGTCACGCTCAAGACGGAGAGCATGGAGTGCCGTGCGGTCGCCTGGCGAGTGCTGGACACGCTGAGCCCGCTGCATCCGCATCTCGAGCTCGGCGTCGCCGATGGCGAGGAGCTAGAGGTGGAAGCGGAACCGCGCTATCTGCAGCGCGCGGTGCAGAACCTGGTCGCCAATGCCTGCCGTCATGCCGAGAGTCGGGTCATGGTGACGGTCCACCGCGAGCCGAGAGCCGTCCGGATCGATGTCGAGGACGATGGTCCTGGCGTGCCGGAAGAGAAGCGTATCGCCATCTTCAAGCCATTCGCCCGACTGGACGACAGCCGAACGCGGCGCTCCGGCGGGTACGGACTGGGGCTCTCCATCGTGCAGAAGATCATGGCCTGGCACGGGGGGAACGTCGTGGTGGACCGCAGCGCCAGCCTGGGGGGCGCCCGGTTCAGCCTGCTGCTGCCGCTCCATGGGAGAGAGGCGATTCACCCGCTGAACTTCGACGAGGATTCGACCTGAGTACGACGACACGCCTTCCCATCCCGTATCGCGCTGCTTCGTTCAGGCGGGTTCCGTCGAACCCGCCGGCTTGATGCCGCTGAGTACCGCAAACGACGTATCTCTTGCGGTGCGAATGAAGTCCTCCATCCACGGTAGCGACAGATTGTCCTCCCGGACCGCCGCGTATAGCGTGCTCCACACGCCGTCCTTGCCCAGTGGCAGCGCCTTGACGTAATCGCGCTCCAGATACTCCGTCAGCGCCCAGTTGGGCAGGGCGCACACGCCCCGCCCGCTGGCCACCAGCTGCATCATCATCACCGTGAGCTCCGCGCTGCGAATCTCCCTGGGCCGTGCGCCGACCGGGTCGAGAAACTGGGTGAAGACATCCAGCCGGGAATGGTCCACCGGATAGACGATGAGCGTTTCCTCGGCCAGATCCGCAGGCTCGACCCAGCTTCGGGTCGCCAGGGAGTGCTGTTTGGCCACGGCCAGCAGGCCCTCGTAGCGAAACAGCGGAGCATAGTGCACCCCCGGCAGCGGCTCCGGATTGTCGGTGATCACCAGGTCGAGGGCTTCGCGGGTCAGCCCGGGCAGCAGGTCGAAATTCTGGCCGCTGGGGATGTCGACCTCGACTTCCGGCCAGTGATTGCGGAAGTGATCGACGGTCGGCATCAGCCACTGGAAGCAGCTATGGCACTCGATCGCCATGTGCAGGCGTCCCTGTTCATGACCCGCCAGCCGGGCCAGGTCCCGCTCCGCCAGTCGCAACTGAGGCAGTACCTGTTCGGCCAGTGTCAGCAGGCGCTCCCCGGCCCGCGTGAACGACACCGGGCGCGTCTTGCGCGTGAACAGCGGCATGCCGAGACGCGACTCCAGATCCTTGATCTGGTGGGAAAGCGCCGATTGGGTCAGGTGGACGCGCTCCGCCGCTTCGACCAGGGAACCGGTATCGCGCAGGGCGATCAGCGTGCGGAGGTGGCGGAGTTCGAGCATGCTATGAATTTTGCTCACGTTGAGGATTAGATAAACGCGTTTGATTCAGGGTGCGCTGCCGGGGACACTGCCCGCCAAGCCATGATCTCCCTCATTCTAACCGCTAACTCCGAGAGACCCTACACATGACCACCCTGGTGCATACCCTGGGCTACCCGAGAATCGGTGCTCATCGAGAACTGAAGAAAGCCGTCGAAGCCTACTGGAAAGGTGAACTCGATCGCGATGGACTCGAACGGGAGGGGGCGCGCCTGCGCAGGGCGCACTGGCAGGACCAGATCGACGCGGGTCTGGACTTCGTGACGGTGGGCGACTTTGCCTTCTACGATCAGGTGCTCAACGCTTCCGTGCTGATCGGCGCCGTTCCGCCACGCTTCGGTGGCATCGACGGTGAGGTCGATCTCGACACCAGTTTCCGGATGGCGCGTGGACGCGCGCCCAGTGGCGAGCCGGCGGCGGCGTGCGAGATGACCAAGTATTTCGATACCAACTACCACTACCTCGTGCCGGAGCTATACCGGGGGCAGACGTTCCGTATCGCCAGCGAGCGGCTGTTCGAGGAGGTCGCCGAGGCCAGGGCCGAAGGGCATCCCGTCAAGGTGGCGCTGACGGGGCCCGTCACCTGGCTGTGGTTATCCAAGGCCAAGAGCGACGGGCTCGAGCGTCTCTCGCTGCTCGACGATCTCGTCGCCACCTACGACGAGATCCTGGGTCGCCTGGCAAGCGCGGGGGTCGAATGGGTGCAACTCGACGAGCCGGCGCTGGTTCAGGACTTGCCGGGCGAGTGGCAGGGCGCTTTCGAGTCGGCTTACCACAAGCTGCAGTCGACCCCGGTCAAGCTGCTGGTGGCAACCTACTTCGGTGGTCTCGGCGACAATCTGGGGTTGGCCGTTTCGCTACCGGTCGAGGGGCTGCACGTGGATGTGGTGCGGGCGCCGCAGCAACTGAACGCGGTGCTCGACCGGCTACCGCCCTACAAGGTGCTCTCCGTGGGCGCCATCGACGGCCGCAACATCTGGCGTGCCGATCTGGCCCGACTTGCCGGCGAGCTCGAGGATGCCAAGGCACGCCTGGGAGACCGCCTGTGGCTGGCGCCGAGCTGCTCGCTGCTCCATGTCCCCGTCGATCTGGACAACGAAACCAGGCTCGATCCTGAACTGAAGAGCTGGCTGGCGTTCGCGCGGCAGAAGCTCGGCGAGGTGGTGACGCTTGCCCACGTGCTCGACGGTACCGAAACGGAAACGGATCGCCAGCGCGTCGAGGACGCCAGCCGGGCCCTGTCGGCGCGCCGGGAGTCGCGGCGTATCCACAAGCCCCGGGTCGCCGAGCGTCTGGCCAGGGTGGGCGCCGCGGACACGCGCCGTGCCAACGTCTACCCGATACGTGCCACCGCCCAGCGAGAGCGCCTCGCCCTGCCGCTGTTCCCGACGACGACGATCGGTTCCTTCCCCCAGACGCAGGAGATCCGTGCGGCACGCCGTGACTTCAAGAAGGGCATCCTCGACGTGGCCGACTACGAAGCCAGCATGCGAGAGGAGATCGCGCGGGTCGTCGAGCGCCAGGCGCAGTTGGGGCTCGATGTGCCGGTGCACGGCGAGGCCGAGCGTAACGACATGGTCGAGTACTTCGGCGAGCAGCTCGACGGCTTTGCCTTTACCCAGAACGGCTGGGTGCAGAGCTACGGCTCACGCTGCGTCAAGCCGCCGGTGATCTTCGGCGACGTGGAGCGGCCGGAGGCGATGACGGTGCGCTGGAGCGAATATGCCCAGTCGCTCACCGACAAGCCGATGAAGGGCATGTTGACCGGTCCGGTCACCATTCTGCAGTGGTCGTTCGTGCGCGACGATCAGCCGCGCGCCAAGACCTGCCGTCAGATCGCGCTGGCGCTGCGCGACGAGGTCGCCGATCTCGAGCGGGCGGGTATCGCGATCATTCAGATCGACGAGCCGGCACTGCGGGAGGGGCTGCCGCTGCGCCAGGCCGAGTGGCAGGCGTATCTCGACTGGGCGGTGGAGTGCTTCCAGTTGAGCGCTGCCGTGGCCGCCGACGAGACCCAGATCCACACCCACATGTGCTACGCCGAGTTCAACGACATCATTGGCGCCATCGCGGCCATGGATGCCGATGTCATCACCATCGAGACCTCGCGCTCCGACATGGAGTTGCTGGATGCGTTCCAGCACTTCGACTACCCCAACGAGATCGGACCCGGGGTCTACGACATTCACTCGCCGAACATCCCCGAGCGCGCCTGGATGGTCGATCTGATGGCCAAGGCAGCGGAGAAGATTCCGCCCGAGCGACTCTGGGTCAATCCGGACTGCGGCCTCAAGACGCGCGGCTGGGCCGAGGTGGAACCGGCGCTGGCCAACATGGTCGAGGCGGCCCGGGAGCTGAGGCAGCGCTACGCCTGAGGCGAGTGTCGAGGGATGAACGGGTTCATGGTCTGGCCCGCCGGTACGCCTGGCATGTTAGGCTGGACGTTGCGCCGCGAGACGACCTCGCGGCGCTTTTTTTATGACGGCTATCCGAGGGTGTTTACAAAACAGGCGAACGAAGACAAGGCAAGGCGAAATTGGACGAGAAAGCGGAATTTACAGGGCGTAAATGAGTATTTGACTCGCACCGCTCGCCCTTCGGGCCGTCCTGCGGACGTTCTGAACTGAAGTTCGGTGAGGTCAATTTCAACGCCGCATTGTCGAGTGCAGCCCTTTGGTAAACACTCTCTTCGTGTCCAGACACCTCTCGGGAACCTTGCTCATGTCCAACGCGCTCCAGGCTGGCAAAGACCGCCGCGCCTTCCTCGGTCGTTATCGCTCATCGCTCCGCTGGCTGGCGTTGCCGGCCGCTTCGCTCCTGCTGACGGCGTGTGCCGGCGGCGGGCAGCACCAGGAGATGAAGCCCACCGCGCCCTCGGGCCTGGCTGCGCTCAAGTCGCCGCTGATGCCGAGTGCCTTCTTCGCCGATGGCGGCGAGACGTTCACCGCCTGGCGCTGCACGCCGTCCCAGGATCTGGTCACCACCACGCCCGACGACAGCCGACTGCGATTGTGGACCGCCCTGGGCGAGACGGAACTGCCGAGCGCCGTGGTGGGCTCCGGCTCCCGCTACGAACTCGGCGGGGTCTCGTTCTGGCGTCAGGGGCGCGATGCCCGTGTCGAGAGCGACAACGGCCGGCTGGTCTGCACGCTGGCCAGCGAGCGCCAGACGACGACCCGCAAAGCGCATCCGGACACCATCTTCTACGCCAGCGGCAACGAGCCCGGCTGGAACGTCTCCCTCGACCGCAACAGCCATTCTCTGACGCTGGTATCCGATTACGGCCAGGCCACCGATACGTTCGATTATCGTGTCGCCTCGGTGAAGAACGGCGGCGATGCGCGCATGATCCTGGTCAGCGACAGCGGCCAGTATCCCATGGAGCTCGATCTACGCGCTGGCGCCTGTTTCGATGACATGAGCGGCCAGCCATGGCCGGTCAGGGTGACGCTGCGTTACGGGGAGCGCGAGTTCCAGGGGTGCGGGCAGGGTGTCGAGGCCGGCCGCTGAGCGACCAGAGCCATGCGGCGACAACGAACGAAATTATCGAATGCTCGATGCTATTTTTAGCGATTTTCATTTCATGGAGTGCAATGAATAATCCCAGCAACGCTTGCCGGTCATCGTCGGCATCTTGGTTGGGTATGACTTCAGCATTGGAGACGGCTTCGTGACACGACGTGTTCTTCTCATCACCAGTTCCATTTTCGGCGAGGGTGGCCAGTCCCGGGCGCTGGCGGAATCGTTCAAGGCTGCCTTGCAGGGGCGTGACGTCGAGTTGACCGAGCGCAACGTGGTCGAGCAGCCGCTGCCCCACCTGACCGGTGCCGAGATGGCGAGCTGGATGACCGATCCTGCCGAGCGCAGTGACGAGCAGCGACAACTAGCGCAGGTATCGGACGAGTTGCTGTCCGAGATCGATGCCTGCGATCTCCTGGTGCTGGCGGTGCCGCTCTACAACCTGGGCATTCCGAGCCAGCTCAAGTCATGGTTCGACCGCATCCTGCGCGCCGGCAGGACCTTCCAGTACACTGCCAATGGCCCGGTAGGCCTGCTGGAGGGCAAGTCGGGGCTGATTCTGGCGGCTCGCGGTGGCATGTACGCCGGCACCGAGATGGACTCGCAGACGCCCCACCTCAGGCACATGCTGGCCCTGATCGGCATCAAGGACGTCGACGCCATCTACGCCGAGGGCCTGAACATGGGCGACGAACGCAAGCAACAGTCGCTGACCGAAGCCAAGCAGGCGATCGGCCACTACGTCGACTCGCATTTCTGATCGTCGGATCGCGCTCCAGCGTCGACCAGAACCGCCCGCCATCGATGGACGATAGCGGGCGGTTCTCGTTTCACTCGGGGGCGGTGATCGGCTCCACCCGCGGCGAGGTGATTCGCGCCAGCAGACGTTGCATGACGGCCCGCTCCGGCCGGCCCGAACTCGAGCGCTCGCTGGCCATGGGCTGCCACTTGCCGTCATCACCGCGTTCGGCGATCGAGAAGGTGAAGGGGTGGGTTCCCGGCACGCCCAGGCGAATATCGGTGGCCAGCAGTCTCTCCCTTCCCGCCTCCCGGCGGATGTCGTAACGCAGGAACGGGCCGCTGAACCAGGCCAGGCGCCGGCCATCCCGTGTCCGCTGTGCGGCCTCTTGCCATTCGTCGCCCAGTGGCCAGGGTGCCAGCGTCGGCGGGCTGTCGCCGTCCAGCAGGCTGACCCAGCCTTCGTAGGCCGCACCGTCATGAATGACGGTGACGCGCCACAGCAGGGTGGTGAGGGGGGCCGGTTGAACCAGGATGGGGTCGTCGCTCATGCCCCGCTGGGCCAGGAAGGGCGCGATCCGTTGCTCGACGAACGCCTGGGCACCCAGGCTGAAACCGATGTAAAGACACGAGACTCCCAGTAGCGCGGCCAGGAGCCGACGGGTAGCGGGGCGTATGGCGAAGACGATCACCCCGGTCAGCAGGGGCAGCGTGTAGAGCGGGTCGATGATGAACAGCGTATGCCAGCTGACCGGCCGCAGCGGGATCGGCCACAGCAACTGGGTGCCATAGGTCGTGAAGGCATCGAGTAACGGGTGGGTCGCCAGGCAGAGGGTGAACAGCCACCACCAGTGCCAGAATGAGGCGAGATCGCGCGTGCGTGACCATCGCGCGGCGAGCCCGGCGCAAAGCGTCGCGACACCGGTCAGCACGATCAGCGAGTGGCTGAAGCCGCGATGGCGGGTGTAGTCGGCAACGGCGTCTCCGTAATCGATCAACACGTCGAGATCCGGCAGGGTCCCGAGGGCGGCCCCGATCAACAGCGCGCGCCGGCCGAGTCGAGGCATGACCACACCGCCGATGGCGGCGCCCAGGCAGGCTTGGGTAACGGAGTCCATACGATCTCCTTGTCGGGGCGTTCGTGAGTGAAGGGAGCTGCCGAACGTCGCAGTTTGTGCGAGGTTGGCTGCCACGTCGACTCGAACGTGGCGAGGGGGCGTCATTCACCGATCGGCGCTGGTGGTCTACCATTGGATGGTCCAACACACTGACGAATCAGGAACAAATTCATGGAATACCTGCATACGATGGTTCGCGTCGCCGATCTCGACGCGTCACTGCATTTCTACTGCGACTTGCTGGGCCTGCAGGAAGTATCACGCAAGGAGAGCGAGAAGGGGCGTTTTACGCTGGTCTTCCTGGCCACGCCCAACGACACGCCGCGCGCCAAGACCGAGCAATCGCCGATGGTCGAACTGACCTACAACTGGGATCCGGAAACCTACACCGGCGGTCGCAATTTCGGCCATCTGGCCTATCGGGTCGATGATATCTACGCACTCTGCGAGAAGCTGCAGGCGGGTGGCGTGACCATCAACCGGCCGCCACGGGACGGGCACATGGCGTTCGTTCGCTCCCCCGACGGCATTTCGATCGAACTGCTCCAGAAAGGCGAGGCGCAAGCCCCGAAGGAGCCCTGGGCTTCGATGGAAAACAGCGGCAGCTGGTGACGCCGTGAATCGCTCGACACGCATCTTCCTCGGCTGGCTGCTGCTGGTGGCGATCGCTGCCAGCAGCGGCATCCTGGCGCCGCCCGGCGAGTGGTACGCTGCGCTCGCCAAGCCGCCCCTGACGCCACCGGACTGGCTGTTTCCGGCGGCCTGGACGCTGCTCTACCTGATGATGGCGGTCGCGGCGACGAAAGTGACGTTGGCGGCACCGCCCGGTGCACGTCGGTCTGCCGTGGCGCCATTCGTCCTCCAGCTCGTCGCCAACGGCCTGTGGTCGTGGCTGTTCTTCGCCGCGCACTGGATGCTGATCGGGCTGCTGGACCTGCTGCTGCTGTGGGGGTTGATCGTGTGGACGATCGTGACGTTCTCCCGCCATTCACGCTTCGCCGCCGGCTTGTTGGTGCCCTACCTGATATGGGTGAGCTTCGCCGCCTATCTCAACGCGGGGGTTCTGGTACTCAACGCGCCATGGAACTGATATCGCGGCGATCCCCGGCAGCCACGGCTCCCCGTCGCAGCGGCCGGACGCTTCAGGAGCCATCATGAGCCAGGCAACACGATCGATACCCGCCGATATCGAACACGCCATGCGCCGCGAGGCAGCCGAGCTCGAGCGGCTGGATCGGGAGGTTTATCGCCAGTACGACCGCGATCCTCTGGCGCCAATCGTCGGCCTGGGGCCCAGGCAGGCGAGGCTGGCCGTCTTCGGGCGCGACCCCGGCAAGCGAGAGGTCGAGATAGGGCTGCCGTTCGTCGGTGCCGGTGGGCAGAAGGTCCGTGAGGCGCTCTACCGGCACCGGCATGGACGGCCGATGCCGGATTTCGACGCTTCGCTGGAGGTGGGGGAGGATCTTTACTGGATCAACACCGTCCCCTACAAGCCGCTGGGCAACAAGGCCTGGCCGATGGCGGTGAAGCGGCGGTTCCAGCCGCTGATAGCGGCACTGCTGACGCAGCAGTGGTCCGGCGAGCATGTCATCACGCTCGGACGGGAAGCCTTCCACTGGTTCGGGATCGGCCAGTCGCGCGAGATTCGCGATGGGCTGGAGGCCTTCTGGTCCCGGGAGGATCGCTTCACCGCGACCTGCGTCACGGAGCTGACGCTATCGACCGGCGAGTCCAGACGCTTCACCCTCGCGCCGCTTCCACACCCCTCGCCACTCAACCAGCGCTGGTTCAAGCGCTTCCCCGAGCTGCTGGACCGGCGCCTGTCGGCGCTGGGGGCCTGAACCGCTGCCTAGTCCGGGCGGGCCGCGATGCGTCCGCTTCCCAGGAACATGATCGCCAGGGCGCCGAACAGGAACATGCCCTGCAGTTCCAGCGTCCATCCCCCCTGGCTGTTGAGCGTCCACAGCTGCGAGGTGTGGACCAGTATCAGCGCCACGATCATGTTGACTGCCATCAGTAGCCCGCCAATGCGCGCTTGCCAGCCGACGATCGCCATCAGCGGCGCGACGATCTCGCCCACCAGGACCCCGTAGGCGATGAAGGAGGGCAGCCCCATCCCCGACAGCTGATGGGCGATGCCATTGAGGCTGGTCGGATCCATCAGCTTGCTGACGCCGTGCAGCAGTATCAGGACGCCGACGCACAGACGCAGCAGAAGCTTGCCCAGATCATCGTTTTGCAGGAAGCGCATAAGGGGTTCCGTATTGTCCAAGGTTCCAGTGCCTTATCGGCGCGCATAGGCTAACAGACTTGCGCGAGATTCGTGGCGCGAGGATATTGGTATCGTTTTGTAAGCGTGGGACTACACAAGCCATGGCGATTCTGACAATGTCCCCGATCACCGAAAACGGTGATACCTGAATCGAGTCTCTGGTGAGAGGGAGTCTTGTCAGTCGGATCGATGTTTCCACTGGCGCCGGCCCGAGCAGAGTCCTCGTCAAAGGGTCCTACCCAAGCACAATAACGAGTCGCAAATGCGGAGCCAGTTCTTCTCTCTTTGGCGAAAATGCACCAAGGCACCCGACTCCCTCCCGGCGGAGCGTCGGCGCAGCTTCGAGATCATGGCCGAAATCTATCTGCTGGCGCTCTGCGTGCAGTTGATGCTCGCTCCCATGCTGTTTCTCGTTGGCCGTCCAATCCTCGGCTGGCTCAATCTGGTCTGTCTTGCAGGCTACGTGGTGGCGCTGTTTCTGCATCGCCGGCTGTTCGTGGCGACCGCGCTGGCGGTCAAGCTGAGCACTTTTCTGATGTTCGTCATCGTCGGTGTCGTCGTCACCGCCAATCAGGCCAGTCTGGTCTACTTCCTGCTGTTTGCCGAAGTCGAAATGATGCTTGCCGACCTCAGGCGTCGCACCAAGGTCATCGCGACCGGCTGTCTCGTCGCGTTCTCTCTCGGTGTCCTCCATCTGCCCCCGTTGCCCGGCACGCCCCTGCGTACCTCCGGCGTCGATACGTTTCTTGCCGAACTGGGCCTGGGACTGGTCTTCATCATGCTGTGCATCGTGATCCTGCGCATGCTGGCGATCACCGACCACCATGAGCATCGCTACCGACGCGATGCCATGCATGACTCGCTGACGCGGGTACTCAATCGACGCGCGATCTTCGAGCGGGCCTCCAACTACTGGAAGACCAACCGCGAATTTGCCGTGGCGCTGGTGGATGCCGACCGCTTCAAGGAGATCAACGACAACCACGGGCACTCGGCCGGCGATGCCGTACTTCGCCACCTGGCCGGCCTGCTGCGGGGGACGCTGCGCAGTGACGACAGCGTCGGCCGGGTCGGCGGAGAGGAGTTCCTGATATTGTTGCCCGATGCCGGCAAAAGCCAGGGCATTGAAGCCGCCATGCGCATTCGCGATCGATTGGCGCGTCATCCCTGCCGGCTCGACGGCACCGCATTGCCGGTGACGCTGTCGATGGGAATCGCCACCTCCGAGGAGGGGCTGCATCTGCGCGACCTGATCGAACTGGCCGATCGGCGACTCTATGCCGCCAAATCCGCCGGGCGCGATCAAGTGGTGGCCGAAGGACACGCCGATGCCGCGACATCACGCAATTCGCAGCGCCTCGCCCAGGGGGTCGAACGGGCGCTGGAGGCGGATCGCGTCTGACGGGAGTCGCGACCGGATGCTCTGCTTCGGGACGCGCCGCCGGATGCCGTCAGCGCGGGTCAGCGGTTCAGTGTCAGTCGCGACAGCCCGCGCTGGACCAGCGTCGCCATGGTGGTCGCCACCGGTGTGCACAGAACCCACGGCAGGGCGAGCAGCGCAATGCTGAGCGCGCCCATGTAGACATCGCTGAACCAGTGCGCTCCGACCATGATCCGGGGGGCGCTCAGCAGTAGCACGAAGGCTACGCTCCAGGCGGCGGTGCGGCGATCGGCAAAGCGCAGCATGAATCCGGCGAAGATCATCAACATCAGCCCATGGTCGCCGGGGAAACTGTTCGACGCCGAATCCTTGGTGGGTATCGAGACGATATCCGTGAGGCGGGCGGCGTGCTCGAAGAATCGTGTCGGGCTGGGGTGCCCATAGGTGATGGCCTTGTTGGTCACGATCGCGATGACGCCGGCGGTCAGCAGCATCGTCACGCCGATGCCGAACCAGCGCCGCAGGCGGTCGGGACGCGGATCCCGGCGCATGGCGATGGCGAACAACACCCCCATGACGCCGAACGACGCGGCGTCGAAGAAGCGCGTGTTGAGCAGCGCCAGCAGATCGTCCCATAGTCCGTTTTCCGGCGTGATCCACTGGTTGAAGGCCCAGAAGATCCTGTCGTCCAGGTCGGTCCAGGGCAGTCCGTGGGGCAGTGCCCAGCTCAGCAGCAGCAGAAGGCCGGTAACGTTGAGCCCTAACAGGCGTTTCCATTGTGTGTTCATACGTCGCTCGCAGGTGAGTCGTCTGCGACGATTATAGTTTAAGCATTTTATAAGGAACAGTGTTCTATAACTGGCGTGGGTTTCGCCGCGTCGGGGCTGACCTCCTCGTCATGAAAAGCCCCCGACGAATGGCGGGGGCTGGGCGGTTGCGGGTAGCGCTTGCCGGCCCCGGATCAGTCGAGTTCGGCGATCTTGTTGCGCTGCTCGACCAGGTGCTGGCGTGCTGCCAGGTACTCCTTGAGCTTGCCGCGTTCCTTCTCGACCACTGCCTCGGGCGCCTTGGCGGTGAAGCTTTCGTTGCCGAGCTTCCTCTCGATGCCGACGATCAGCTTGTCCTGCTTGTCGATCTCCTTGGCGAGACGCGCAAGCTCGGCCTCCTTGTCGATCAGGTCGGCCATCGGCACCAGCACTTCCATGTCGCCGACCAGTTGCGTCGCCGACAGCGGCGCCTGGTCCGGATCGTCGAGCCAGGTCACGCTCTCGAGCTTGGCCAGTTTGGACAGGAACAGGCGGTTGGCGTCGAGGCGCTCGCGATCGCCGGTGGCGCCCTTGGTCAGCAGTGCATCCAGCGGCTTGCCGGGAGCGATGTTCATCTCGGCGCGGATGTTACGGATGGCGACGATCACGCCCTTGAGCCACTCGATGTCGCGAATCGACTGCTCGTCGATGCGTGAGGCGTCCGCTTCCGGCCACGGCTGGGTCATCAGGCTGTCGTCATCCTTCGACCGGGTTCCGGCCAGCGGCGCGACGCGCTGCCAGATCTCCTCGGAGACGAACGGCATCATCGGATGGGCTAGACGTAAAATCACCTCGAGCACGCGAACCAGCGTGCGACGGGTGCCGCGCTTGGCTTCCTCGGAGGCGTTCTCGTCCCACAGCACCGGCTTGGAGAGCTCCAGATACCAGTCGCAGTACTCGTTCCAGACGAAGTCGTAGAGCGCCTGGGAGGCGTGATCGAAACGATACTCTTCCAGCGCCTTGGTGACCTGGCCTTCGGTCTGCTGCAGGCGGGAGATGATCCAGCGGTCGGCCAGCGACAGCTCGACGCTCTCGCCGCCGAGGCCGACATCCTGGTCTTCCGCGTTCATCAGCACGTAGCGCGAGGCGTTCCACAGCTTGTTGCAGAAGTTGCGGTAACCGTCGAGGCGGCCCATGTCGAACTTGATGTCGCGTCCGGTGGTGGCCAGCGACAGGAAGGTGTAGCGCAGGGCGTCGGTGCCGTGGGCCTCGATGCCTTCCGGAAACTCGCTGCGGGTCGCCTTCTCGATTGCGCGTGCCTTCTGCGGCTGCATCATGTTGCCGGTGCGCTTGGCCACCAGGGTTTCCAGGTCGATACCGTCGATCAGATCGATGGGATCGAGCACGTTGCCCTTGGACTTCGACATCTTCTGACCCTGGGCGTCGCGCACCAGGCCGTGAACGTAGACGGTCTTGAACGGCACCTCGCCGGTGAAGTGGCCGGTCAGCATGATCATCCGCGCGACCCAGAAGAAGATGATGTCGAAACCGGTGACCAGCACGCTGGTGGGGTGGAAGGTCTCGAGTTCCGGGGTCTTCTCGGGCCAGCCCAGGGTACCGAAGGTCCACAGCCCGGAGCTGAACCAGGTGTCGAGCACGTCGTCGTCCTGGGTCAGCGTGACGTCGGCGGCGATTCCGTGCTTCTCGCGCGCCTCCGCCTCGGTGCGGGCGACGAACACATTGCCCTCGGCGTCGTACCAGGCGGGAATGCGGTGGCCCCACCACAGCTGGCGGGAGATGCACCAGTCCTGCAGGTCGCGCATCCAGGCGAAGTACATGTTCTCGTAATTCTTGGGCACGAACTCGATGTCGCCGTTCTCCACCGCCTCGATCGCCGGCTTGGCCAGCTTCTCGACCGCGACGAACCATTGGTCCGTCAGCAGCGGCTCGATGACGTCGCCGGAGCGGTCGCCGTAGGGGAGGGTGTTGGTGACCGTCTCGACCCGTTCGAGCAGGCCGGCGGTGTCCATGTCGGCAACGATGCGCTCGCGCGCGACGTAGCGATCCAGCCCGGCGTAGGCGGCGGGCAGCGTGACGTCGACATCCGCCAGCGCCCGGCCCTGCAGGTCGAAGGCTTCGGCACGCTCGAGAATGGTCGCGTCTTGCGAGAAGACGTTGATCAGCGCGTGGTCGTGGCGCTTGCCGACTTCATAGTCGTTGAAGTCGTGGGCCGGGGTGATCTTGACGCAGCCCGAACCCTTCTCCATGTCGGCGTGCTCGTCGGCGATCACCGGAATCCGGCGGCCGACCAGCGGCAGTTCGATGAACTTGCCGATCAGCGAGGCGTAGCGCGGATCTTCCGGATTGACCGCCACCCCGGTGTCGCCGAGCAGCGTCTCCGGGCGGGTGGTGGCGACGACCAGGTACGCCTTGCCGTCGGCGGTGGTGACGCCGTCGGCCAGCGGGTAGCGGAAGTGCCAGAACTGACCCTGCTGCTCGCGGTTCTCCACTTCGAGATCGGAAATCGCGGTGTGCAGCGTCGGGTCCCAGTTGACCAGGCGCTTGCCGCGATAGATCAGGCCCTCGTCATGCAGGCGCACGAACACTTCCTGCACCGCCTCGTAGAAGCCGTCGTCCATGGTGAAGCGCTCGCGGCTCCAGTCGACGCTGGCGCCCATGCGCCGCAGCTGGCGGGTGATATGGCCGCCGGACTCCTCCTTCCACTCCCAGATCTTGGCGGTGAACGCGTCGCGGCCGAGATCGTGGCGGCTCTTGCCTTCCTCGGCCGCGACCTTGCGCTCCACCAGCATCTGGGTGGCGATGCCGGCGTGATCGGTTCCCACCTGCCACAGCGTGTTGTTGCCGCGCATCCGCTTCCAGCGCACCAGCGTGTCCATGATCGTGTCCTGGAAGGCGTGGCCCATGTGCAGGCTGCCGGTCACGTTGGGCGGCGGGATCATGATCGAGAAGGGCTCGCCTTCGCCGCTGGGTGCGAAACGGTTGTCGGCTTCCCAGCGCTCATACCATCGGGTTTCGATCTGATCGGGTTGGTAAGTCTTGTCCATGGCGGCTATCGGGCTCGAATCGGTGACGACGACACGCGGCACGGCGAAATGCCGCGTAGCGAAAAATGGCGGGGATTATACCTTGTCGATGGCCGCGGAGTCAGGCCGGCGTGTCGGATACGAGAGCAGGGCATCAGCCGTTGCCTCGGGTCAGAGCTTGTGTGCCTCGACCCGATACCCCCGATCCTTGTAGGTCTTCCAGCAGGCGCGCTTGGTACGCAGCACGTCCTGATGCTGGTTGATGATCTCGGCGACGCGCTCCAGCCGCGAGAACCACTCGGGAATCTCGTCGTTCAGATTGAGCATCGCCTGCACGCCCGGTTCCGGCACGGTTTCCCAGCCGATCGTCACCGGCGGAGGCGGCTCCATGGCATCCCCCGCGACGCGATGCGGGACGTAGCTCTCCTCGCGGAACGTCCACAGCAGCTCGTCGAGCTCGCGGGCCATGGTTTCGTCCTGGGTATGGATATGCAGCTGATAACCCTTGCGATAGATCGTCTCCGCCAGTCGACAGGCGAAGCTCAACCGCGCTTCCAGCGTGGTATCGGGCAGGATGTAGAAATCGACTTTGGTCATAAATCCCCTTCGGGGAGCTGTAAGCGGTAAGAGCGGCGCTTCGCGCCTGGAAGCGGGAAGAAGGACAATCCGGGCTACGAGCTACGAGCTACGAGCTACGAGCTACGAGCTACGAGCTACGAGCTAAGAGCTAAGAGCTAAGAGCTAAGAGCCCGGGTTGCGAGTTACCAATGTTACCTGAGTCGGCGCCGAGAGAGATGGGTGATCTCAAGCGAACCCGAGCGATTGCGCGAGCTAGCTTCAGGCAAGGCGAATCCAGCTAAGCGAGCGCAGTTGAGGGTTCTTCAATGAGCATCGCGAAGCTGGATTCAACGCCGCCTGGGCGACGCGCAGCCAATCGATGGAGGACTAGACGCCGCCGTCGATGTCGACGAATGCCCCAGTGGTGAACCCGGCCTCGGCCAGCCACAGGATGCCGTTGGCGATCTCCTCCGGCTCGCCGATGCGACCCATCGGGATCACCGAGCCGGCGATGTCGGGCTTGTCAGGGTTGCCGCCGCTGGCATGAATGGTGGTGCGGATGACGCCGGGCCGGATGGTGTTGACGCGAATGCCTTCGCCGGCGACTTCCTTCGAAAGCCCCTCGGTCATGGTATCGATGGCGCCCTTGGAGGCGGCGTAGTCGACGTACTCACCGGCCCCACCGAGGTGCGAGGCGGCGGAGCCGACGTTGATGATCGCGCCGCCCCTGCCGCCACTCTGGGTCGACATGCGCTTGATCGCTTCGCGGGCGCAGATGAACGGCCCGACCACGTTGATCTTCATCATCCGGTCGACGCGTTTGAAGCTCATCTCGTCGACACGACTGATCTGGTCGACCACGCCGGCGTTGTTGACCAGTACGTCGACCCGGCCCAGCTCGCGGTCGACGGTCTCGAACATGGCGACGATCGCCGCTTCGTCGACGACGTCGGCCTGAATCGCGATGGCGCGGCCACCGTCGGATTCGATCTCGGCCACCACCTTGTCGGCGGAGGCCTTGTCGCTGCGGTAGTTCACGGCGACGGCATAGCCCTTCTGGGCGGCCATGATCGCGGTGGCAGCGCCGATGCCACGACCGGCACCGGTAATGATCATCACGGGTTTCATTGCGTCATCCTTATTCGTGAGTGGGTCGCCTCGTGCGAGGTTCCTCGAGAGCCTCGAGACGAAACGACCGCCGGTGGGCGGTCGTTTCGGCACCGGCGATCGATCCAGTTCCTACAGGAGCTTAGGACGAAATCGGGCCACCCGCATCAGGCCAATCGCATCAGCCAGCCGCGGCTGTCTTCGCTACGACCGTACTGGATATCCAGCAGTCGCTTGCGCAGTCTGGCGCTGATCGCCTCGCCGTCGACTGGCGGCGTGACGATTCGGTCGCTCTCGGTCACCAGCTCGCCGATCTGGGTGATGACGGCGGCCGTGCCGCAGGCGAAGACCTCGACGATCTCGCCGCTGGCGACGCCGTCGCGCCACTCGTCGATGCTGATGGGGCGCTCTTCCGGCGTCAGGCCGGCATCGCGAGCCAGCTCCAGAATGGAGTCACGGGTGACGCCTTCGAGAATGGTGCCGGTCAGCGCCGGGGTCACCAGGCGGCCATCGCGGTAGACGAAGAACAGGTTCATGCCGCCCAGCTCTTCGATCCACTTGTTTTCCGCCGCGTCGAGGAAGGCGACCTGGTCGCAGCCGTGGCTCTCGGCTTCGGCCTGGGCCAGCAGCGAAGCGGCGTAGTTGCCACCGCACTTGGCGAAGCCGGTACCGCCGGGCGCGGCGCGGTTGTAATGCTGGGAGAGCCAGATCGAGATCGGCTTGCCGCCACCCTTGAAGTAGGAGGCCGCTGGTGAGGCGATCAGGTAGTAGTCGACCTCGGCGGCCGGCTTGACGCCCAGCGACTTGCCGTTGCCGATCATGAACGGGCGCAGGTAAAGACTGCACTCTTCGGCTTCGTTTTGCGGGGTCGGCACCCAGGCGGCATCTTGCGCGACCAGCGTCTTGAGCGATCCGAGGAACGTCTCGTCATCGAGTTCCGGCAGCGCCAGGCGGCGGGCGGAGGCGCGGAAGCGAGCGGCGTTCTTCTCCGGACGGAAGGTCCAGACCGAGCCGTCGGCGTGACGATAGGCCTTGATGCCCTCGAAGATCTCCTGACCGTAATGCAGCACCGGCGAGGCCGGGTCGATCAGCAGCGGCCCGTAGGGGCGAATCTCGCCGCGCTGCCAGCCGTCCGACCTGGTCCAGCGTACATGTACCATGTGATCGGTGAAGTAGCGGCCGAAGCCCGGGTTGGCAAGAATCTCGTTGCGCAGAGTGGCATCGAGCGGGTTGGAGGAAAGGCGGGCTTCGAAACCTGAAGTGGACACTGCGACTTCTCCTGACAGTCCATGATGCCTGGCCCCGCGAGCGCGGCGGCAGGCGGTCGACGACCTCGGTTGGGAACTGCCCGGGACCCCAGGCAGCGGACCATCCAAATTAGCACGCAAAGCGTTGGGGTGGGTAGTGGGGGATAGCGGCTTATTCCAGCAGTCCTTCCAGGCCTGGCGCCGCGAGAGATGGCTCGAATTCGACGATCTCGTAATCCGCAAGGTCGTGGATCTTGAACGGATCCTCGGCCAGGCATGCCTCGAGCGTGGCACGATCCCCACGCGCGAGTAGAACGCCACCGGTACGTGGCACCTTGCGCCCCGATGCCAGCAGTATCTGGCGCTGATAGGCGCTCTTCAGCCACGCGATGTGGCCTTCGAGATGCGCTTCGACCTGATCGATCGACACCTTGTAGGAGAGTGAAACGATAAACATGTCGGGCCTTTCATGTTGAGAGGAGCGTGCCTGTTGAGAGGAGCGTGTCAGCGATGCGCCGGACGACGAACCGGGCCTGTGCGGCCCGGCTCGCGATTCGACATCACGCCTCCGGCGTCACCACCAGTTCGCTCTCGCGATCCAGCAGGTAGCGGGTCAGCAGTCCCACCGGGCGGCCACTGGCGCCTTTCTGCTTGCCGCTGTCCCAGCCGGTGCCGGCGATATCGAGGTGTGCCCATGGATACTTGTCGGCGAAGCGTGACAGGAAGCACGCCGCCGTGATGGCGCCAGCCGGCCGACCGCCGATATTGGCGAGATCGGCGAAGTTGGAGTCCAGTTGCTGTTGGTAGTCGTCCCACAGCGGCATGTGCCAGGCGCGATCCCAGGAGGCCTCGCCGGCTTCGAGCAGGTCCAGCGCGAGATCGTCGTCGTTGGAGAACAGGCCGCTGGCGTGATCGCCCAGCGCGATGACGCAGGCCCCGGTCAGGGTGGCGATGTCGACCACACTGGCCGGCTCGAAACGCTCGGCATAGGTCAGGGCGTCGCACAGCACCAGACGACCTTCGGCATCGGTATTGAGAATCTCGACGGTCAGTCCCTTGAGCGTGGTGACGATATCGCCGGGCTTGATCGCGCGGCCGTCCGGCATGTTCTCGGCGCTGGCGACGATCGCCACCACATTGAGCTTCGGCTTCAGCGCGATGAGACTCTTCATGGTGCCGAAGACGCTGGCAGCGCCGCACATGTCGAATTTCATCTCGTCCATGCCGGCACCCGCCTTGAGCGAGATGCCGCCGGTATCGAAGGTAATGCCCTTGCCGACCAGCACGTGGGGCGACTCTTCGGCGTCGTCGGCACCCTGATACTTCATCACGATCAGCTTGGAGGGCTCGGCGCTGCCGCGACCGACCGCCAGCAGCGAGTGGGCACCCAGCGCCTCCAGCTCGGCTTCATCGAGGATCTCTACCGTCAGCGAGCCGGCGGATTCCCCGGCCAGCGTCTCGGCCTGATTGGCCAGGTAGGTCGGCGTGCAGATGTTGCCGGGCAGATTGCCCAGGGTGCGGGCGAGGTTGACGCCGTCGCCCAGGGCCGCGCCGATACGGGCGCCGGCCTTGGCGCCGTCGGCCTGATTGGCCTCCGAGACCAGCAGTTCGATCTTGCGCAACTGCGGCAGTGTCGGCTGGGTGGATTTGCACTCGGTGAAGCGGTAGACGGCGCGGGTGGCGGCTTCCAGCGTCATCTGCGCGTTCCAGGCGGTATCGCGATCTTCGACTTCTGCATCGGCGAACGCCACCGCGGCGCCATCCACCGGCAGTTTGGCCAGCGCGGTGAAGGCACCGTCCAGCGCCTTGCGCAGGGCGCCTTCATTGAAGGTCTCGCGCTTGCCCAGGCCAACCAGCAGCAGTCGCTCGGCGGCGAGGCCCGGCGCGAACGGGATCAACTGGACATTGGCCAGTTCGGGGGTGAAGTCGCCGCGCTCGACGAGTTGTGCGATCAAGCGCTCGCTGGCGTCATCCAGCTTGGCAGCGGCGGACAGCAGATCGCCATCCTGAAACAGCGGTACCACGAGGCAGGCTGTCTCGACCTTGGCCGGATTGACGGTCAGTACGGAAAATTCCATGTCGTCTCCAATGAACGATTGAGCGGACAAGCCTGTCGGTAACGAGACAAGCGAGCGGTGATTCAGGATAATGGCGCCGGGTGGAGGTGCGCGGCAATGGCGGTGAGCGCCGGGATCGACACCGCGAACGTTTTCGAGCGGCCCGAACCCATCGCCGCCGACGAATGTCCCATCGATTGGCCAGTTTACGCAAAGCCGAAGCGCGTTGCACAAGCCGTATCGGCGGTTCGTATCGTCGGGGGCGTGACGGCAGACTTACCGGCGGCAGGTGCGATGGCCGGGATCGTCCGGTCCGAGCGCTGGGTCGGGCTGCGGCAGGAAGCCAAATCAGGAGTCGATGTTGATTGTATCCCGTTATTTGACACGCGAGATTCTGCTGACCATGTCGGCGGTGGCCGGCGTGCTGCTGCTGGTGATCATGGGCAGTCGCTTCATTCGCTACTTCACCGACGCGGCCCAGGGCGAACTGCCACTCAGTGCGCTGGGCACGCTGATGCTCTTCCACATGCCCAGCTTCCTCGAGCTGGTGCTGCCGCTGTCGTTCTTCCTCGCGATTCTGCTCGCCTACGGCCAGCTCTACCTGAACAGCGAGATCACCGTGCTGGTCGCCTGCGGCATCAGCCCCAACCGGCTGTTGCAGGTCACGCTGCTGCCGGCGGCGCTGATCGCGGTGCTGGTCGGGCTTTGCAGCCTGTGGCTGACACCGGCGGGCGCCGCCCACAACGAGCGTCTGATCGACGAGCAGCAGAGTCAGCTCGATTTCTCGCTGCTGACACCCGGTCGATTCCAGGATTTCGGCAACGACCGCACCGCCTACACCCAGTCCCTCAGTGATGACCGGTCGCGCATGCAGAACGTCTTCATCAGCGAGCGCCAGACCGGCGGCAACGGGTCGCCGCAGCAGGTGGTGACGCGGGCCGAGGGCGGCTACCAGACCACCGACCCGGATACCGGCAGCCGCTACCTGGTACTCGAGAACGGCCAGCGCTACAGCGTCGAGCCCGGCAGCCCGGTCGCGGAGAAACTGGAGTTCGGTAGCTATGGCGTTCGCCTGGCGACCGACGACACCGGCGAGGTCGACGTCGACAGCGAGCTGATGAGCACGCCGGAACTGATCGCCGACGGCGACGACGAGTCGATGGCGCAGCTGCAGTGGCGCCTCTCGATGCCGTTGATGATTCCCATCCTGACCCTGCTGGCACTGCCGCTGTCGCGGGTCAATCCGCGCCAGGGACGCTTCGCCAAGCTGCTGCCGGCGATCTTCCTGCATATCAGCTATCTCAGCCTGCTGCTGGCGGCCCAGGACGCGATCGCCCGGGGCGGCCTGCCGTCCGGCATCGGCATGTGGCCGATCCACCTGGTCTACCTGACGCTGGGGCTGTTCCTGATCCGTCGCGACCAGACGCGGGGAGGCCGCTGATGTTGATCGATCGTCTCGACCGTTACATCGCCCGCAACGTGCTCGGCGCGATGCTGGTGGTTCAGGTCATGGTGCTGGGCCTGGACCTGGTGATCTCCTACATCAACGACCTGGGAGACGTCTCGGGCGGCTACACCGCCCTGGACGTGCTGCTCTATCTGATCATGCGGCTGCCCTGGCGCTTCTACGAATACGCCCCTGTCGCGGTGCTGATCGGCGCGCTGGTCGGCCTCGGCGGCATGGCTTCCAACAACGAACTGACGGTGATGCGCGCCTCGGGCCGTTCGCTGGGCCGTATTCTGCTGGGCGTGCTCAAGCCCCTGGTGCTGGTGATCCTGATCACCATGGCGATAGGCGAGTTCGTCAGCCCGGCGACGGAGCAGCACGCCGAGGCGTGGCGGCTGGAGCAGTCGGAAGGCTCGGAAGCCGTGCTCTCGCACCGTGGCGGCTGGCAGCGCGAGGGGGACGACTTCTATCGCTTCGGTACCATTCGTGCCGACGATACCCTGATCAACTTCACCCGGTACCACTTCGATGGGCAACGGCTGGTCGATGCCACCCAGGCTGCGCGAGCGGTTTGGGATGGCGACGCCTGGACGCTGGAAGATGTCAGGATCACCCATTTCGAAGAGGGCGCGACTCGCGCCGAGACGCTGCCCAGCGAGAGCTGGGACACGGCGCTGACCCCGGCGCAGTTGACCCGACTGCTGCGCCCGCTGGACAGCCAGCCCATCACCAGTCTCTGGCGCTATGCCGACTATCTGCGAGCGCAGGGGCAGGAGGCCACGCAGCCGCTGCTCTACTTCTGGCAGAAGAGCCTGCTGCCGGTGACGCTGGCCGGACTGGTGCTGCTGGCGGCCTCGTTCGTGTTCGGCCCGCTGCGCAGCGTGGCCGCGGGGACACGTATCTTCTACGGCGTGATCGTCGGCCTGACCTTCAAGTACCTGCAGGACCTGCTGGCGCCGGCGTCGGTGCTGTTCGGCTTCTCGCCCTCGCTGGCGGTGGTGGTGCCGACGGCGGCCTGTTATCTACTCGGTTTTTGGCTGCTGCGCCGTACCGGCTGAGAATCAGATCGTGGACAGGTTCTGACAGACATCACAAAAGTGGATCACCGAGACGCCGCGACCCGAAAGGGCGCGGCGTTCTTGCGTTCGGGGAGGGGGAGGGGAGGAGCAATCGACAGCGACGGCGGGTTCAATGGCACGGGGAAAAGCGTGGCTGGCGAGCGTTGGCGGCGGCATCAGGTTGCGTTAAGCCGGCCTCCACTAACGTCAGGCGAGATGATTTCGATTACGGGTTGAAATTGCCTATGCGAATCATTTACATTTGCTATCACGTTACCAGTGAGGTTTGGCCGTGTACGTCTGTCTTTGTGTTGGGGTCACTGACCGCGATATCGAAAATGCCGTCTCGAGTGGCGCCCGCAGCTGGCGTGAAGTTCGCGAGGCCACCGGTTGCGCCGGCCAGTGCGGCAAGTGCGCCTGCACCGGCAAGAGCGTCATGCGCGAAGCGATCAGCCAGGAAATGGCGATGGATCCGGACCTCGCCTACGCGGTCTGACCGCGCTTGCCCCCTCCCGCGGCCACGGCTTCTACTTGATTTCGAACCGATTTCCGCCTTCGCGTCGTGACGGCGACCGCCCTGCGATAGCGCGAGTCGTTATCAGCCGCGTTTCCATCTGCCAACGGCTTGCAGATGAGATATTGTCGTAACCTACTGTAATGGTTGTAATTTCTGGATCGCATGGGTGATACTGCGATCACTGGATCGATGCTGCCCGGCCGGGTGGTGCCGATCCGATGGGAGTGCGTGGCCACAACGTGCCTCCCCATCGCCAGAGACACCATGAGGAGAACACGACAATGAAAGGCGACGCCAAGGTCATCACCTATCTCAACACCGTGCTCGGCAACGAGCTGGTCGCGATCAACCAGTACTTCCTGCACAGCAAGATGTACAAGGACTGGGGGCTCAGCGTGCTGGCCAAGTGGGAGTACGAAGAGTCCATCGAAGAGATGCAGCATGCCGACAAGCTGATCGAGCGCATCCTGTTCCTGGAAGGCATTCCCAACCTGCAGGACCTGGGCAAGCTCAATATCGGCGAGAACTGCCAGGAGATGCTCGAGAGCGATCTCAAGATCGAGCACAAGGCCCGCGCCGACCTGCAGGAAGCGATTCCCTACTGCGAATCCGTTCGCGATTACGTCAGCCGCGACCTGTTCATCAAGATTCTCGACGACGAAGAAGAGCACATCGACAAGCTCGAGGCGGAGCTGGGCCTGATCGACAAGGTTGGCATCCAGAACTATCTGCAGAAGCACATGTTCACGACCGACAAGGAGTGAGGCGCTGCGCCTGACCAGGCGCACGCTTCAACCAAAAGCCCCGATGTCAGCTCGAGCTGACACCGGGGCTTTTTTCGTGAGGTCCGGGCGACGCTCAGCCGAGATCGTTGACCAGTAGCGCCTCGACCGCCTCGACGCGCGTCTTCAGCGTCTCGTCGTCTTCGGCGAGAATCGTGACATGGCCGATCTTGCGGCCCGGCCGGGGTGCCTTGCCGTAGTCGTGCCAGCGGGTGCCGGGCAGGGCGAGCACGGCGTCGCGCTCGGGGAAGGCGCCGATCAAGTTGAGCATCGCGCACGGTGCCAGGCGCTCGGTCTCGCCCAGCGGCAGGCCGGCGACGGCGCGGACGTGATTCTCGAACTGGCTGATCACCGCGCCCTCGATGCTCCAGTGGCCGGAGTTGTGGACCCGGGGGGCGATCTCGTTGGCGAGCAGCCCGGCGGCGGTGACGAAGAACTCGAACGCCATCACCCCGACATAATCGAGTTCGTTCATGACCCGGCTGGCGTAATCCTCCGCTTGCGCCTGCAGCGGATGCGCGACCTGCGGCACCGAACGGTGCAGGATGCCCTGGCGATGCTCGTTGCGCACCACCGGCCAGTGGCGGATCTCGCCGTCGCGGCCGCGCACGGCAATCACCGAGATCTCGTGGTCGAAATCGATGAACCCCTCGAGGATCAACGGCACGCCGCCCAGCTCCTCGAAGGTGCCGGCGACGTCTTCCGATTCGCGCAGCACCTTCTGGCCCTTGCCGTCGTAGCCCATGGTCCGGGTCTTGATCACCACCGGCAGGCCGATCTCGGCCACCGCGGTATCGAGGTCGGCCTGGCTATCGATCCGGGCAATGGGCGGTACGTCGATATCCAGCGAGCGGAACAGCGACTTCTCGAGCCAGCGATCCCGCGCCGTGGCCAGCGCCGAGGCGGGCGGATAGGCCGGGCGGCGTTCGGCCAGCCGCTCGACCGCCTCGGCCGGCACGTTCTCGAATTCGAAGGTGATGGCGTCACAGGTGGCGGTCAGCGTGTTCAACGCCTCCGGGTCCTGCCAGTCGGCCTGCAGGTGCTGGCCGTGGACGGCCGCACACGGCTCGCTGCCGGGATCGAGGAAGGTGAAGCGAATATCCAGTGGCGCGCCCGCCTGGGCGAGCATGCGGCCGAGCTGGCCGCCGCCGACGATGCCGATTCTCATGAGGGCTCCTGATCTGCGGGTCGAGGATCGGGGTTGTCGAGCACCTGCTGCGTCTGTTCGGCGCGGAACGCTTCCAGCGCCTCGCGGATGCGCTCGTCGTGGTTGGCCAGCATGGCGGCGGCGAGCAGGGCGGCGTTGATCGCCCCGGCGCGGCCGATCGCCAGCGTCGCGGTGGGAATGCCGGCCGGCATCTGGACGATGGAGAGCAGCGAATCGACCCCGGAGAGCGTGCTCGACTTCACCGGCACGCCCAGCACCGGCAGCCGCGTCTTGGCGGCGCACATGCCGGGCAGGTGGGCCGCGCCGCCGGCGCCGGCGATGATCACTTCCAGGCCCCGGTCGGCAGCGGTCTCGGCGTATTCGAACAGCAGGTCCGGCGTGCGGTGGGCGGAGACCACCTTGGTTTCATGCTCGATACCCAGCTTTTCCAGGGTCTCGACGGTATGGCAGAGAGTCGACCAGTCCGACTTCGAACCCATGATCACGCCGACGCGTACGCTCATGCTTCCTCCCGTGGGAAATGATTCGCCGGCCCTTGTTGTGGATACCACCGTGTGGATTGTCGGGCCGTCGCTTGGAAAGCAGCGAATTGTACGGGAATACGGGAAATCGATCAGCCGTAAAATCGTTCATGCGGGAAACCGTAATCTTTCAAGCAGCGCTTAGCGGAACGCCTTCTCCAGCGCGAACCGTGCCACCGGTTCGTCGCTGACGCTGACCTGCTCGCAGAACATGGCGAGCGGGCGCACCCACAGCCCGTAGTCGCCGTAGAGCGCCCGGTAGACCACCAGCCACTCCTCGGTCTCGCTGTGCTGGGCGACATCGAGCACCTCGTAGAGCTGGCCCTTGTAGTGACGATAGATGCCCGGTACCGGCTTGCGATGTTCACTCATGGGGGGTCTCCTGGGTGTCGACTGACGGTTCTGCCGATGCACGGTGCGTCTCGGCCGCCGCTGGCGTCTTCGGGGGTTCGGCCGAGCCCGCGGCCCTGGCGGCAAGCCGGGTCAGTACGCGTCCGGCCGCCACGAAGCCGAAGGTGCCGGTGACCACGCTCACCGCGCCGAAGCCGGCGGCGCAGTCGAGGCGCGTGGCCTGGCCCGGAGCCGGCTTCTGCAGGCAGACTTCGCCATCCTCGCCGGGGTAGACCAACTGCTCGTCGGAATAGACGCACTCGACGCCGAAGCGGCGCTTGGGATTGCGCGAAAAGCCGAAATCCCGGCGCAGCTTCGAGCGCACCTTGGCCAGCAGCGGATCGTGTTCGGTGCGGGTGAGATCCGCCACCTGCACGCGGGTCGGATCGCTCTGGCCGCCGGCGCCGCCGGTCACGGTGATCGGCAGCTTGCGACGGTGGCAGTAGTGGATCAGCGCCGCCTTGGCGCCGACGTGATCGATGGCGTCGATCACGTGATCGGCATCAATCGGAATCCGCTCGGCGAGGTTGGTCGGGGTGATGAAGGCGGCATCGGCGTGGATCTCGATGCCCGGCCAGATCGCGCGGCAGCGCTCGGCCAGCACCTCGACCTTGGGCTTGCCGATCTGGCCGTCCAGGGCGTGAAGCTGGCGGTTGACGTTGGAGACACAGACATCGTCCAGGTCGATCAGGGTCAGCCTGCCGATGCCGGAGCGCGCCAGCGCCTCGGCACTCCAGCTACCGACGCCGCCCACGCCGATCACGACCACATGCGCGCGCCGGAAGGCGTCGGCCGCACGGGTGCCGTAGAGACGCCGAATGCCGCCGAAGCGGAAGTCGTAGTCGTCACGCTCGCCGTCGTTGGCGGGTTCGGGGGCGTCGTTGAGAGTCTTGGCGTCGTCGCTCATGGGGTCTCGATCATGAAAGGGCATCGCTCGGTTCGGCCGGTGTCGTGCTCGCATCGGGCATCTGCCATCGGGCGCCGTGTCGCGTCAGGTGCGCCTGCCAGCCGAACCGGATGAGCAGGGCGGAGAAATGGTCGTCGGGGGCCGCCTCCAGCGTCAGCCGGCGCTCCTCGAACGGATGTGTCAGCGTCAATTGTACGGCGGACAACAGCAGATGCGGGCAATCCAGGTGATCGCGGAAGTAGCGGTTGTGAATGCCCTTGCCGTGCTTGGCGTCATTGATGATCGGATGGCCGCAGCGGGCCAGATGGCGACGGATCTGGTGGCGCCGGCCCGTTTCCGGCCGCGCTTCCATCAGCGAGTAGCGCGACTGCGGATAGCGGTCCACCGCCACCGGGAGCTCCGCCGTCGCCAGTCGCCGAAAATGGGTCAGCGCCGCCTGCTCGGGCATCTCCGCCTTGGGTCGAAGGCCGTCCTCCTCGCGCAGCGAGGCATCGACGCTGATCGCTTCCGGCCCCCAGCCGCGTACCACGGCCAGGTAGCGCTTGGTCACGCGCTGCTCGGTGAAGGTGCGCGTCAACGCCGCGGCCGCTTCGCTGTCCAGCGCGAACAGCAGCACGCCGCCGGTGGGGCGGTCCAGCCGGTGGACCGGATAGACGTGCTGACCGATCTGATCGCGCAGCGTCTGCATCACGAAGCGGGTTTCGCCGCGGGCCAGCGCCGTGCGATGCACCAGCATCCCGGGCGGTTTGGCCACGGCGATCAGCCGCGCATCGCGGTAGATCACCGCCAGCGGCGCAGGGCGCGCGGTCGTGGCAGGCGTCGCGGTCATGAGATGGGCTCGCAAAGCGGAACGGGTCGCTATTGTCGGGGCTGGGGCGGGGTATCTCAAGGGGCCTGTCGCGGGACCGAGGGTAGCGTGGCGTCTGTCGGCGACGGGTGTCCGCGGCGGCGGTGCATGCTAGCCTCGCTGAAGGTCCAGCTTGAAGGAAGGCGTATTGCGTCATGAGTGATCACACCCAACCCCATCTGGTGGTGCTGACCGGCGCCGGCATCAGCGCCGAGAGCGGCCTCAGAACCTTTCGCGACGGCGACGGCCTGTGGGAAAACCATCGTGTCGAGGATGTGGCGACCCCCGAAGCCTGGGCGCGGGATCCGGAGACCGTGCTGCGCTTCTACGACGAGCGTCGCGAGCAGGCCCGCCGGGCACGCCCGAACGCCGCGCACCTGGCGCTGGCCGAGCTCGAGGCGGCGGGGTTTCGGGTCAGCGTGGTCACCCAGAATATCGACGACCTGCACGAGCGCGCCGGTTCCCGCCATGTGCTGCACCTGCACGGCGAGATCCGGCTGGCGCGATCGTCCGTCGATGCCGATCTGCGCTACCCGGTGGAAGAGGTCTCGGCCCGAGGTACCATCGCGATCGGCGATCTGTGCGACAAGGGCAGCCAGTTGCGCCCGGACGTGGTCTGGTTCGGCGAGGCCGTGCCGCGCTACGCGGAAGCCTGCGACATCGTCCTGGAGGCCGATGCCCTGCTGGTCGTCGGCACGTCACTGGCGGTGATGCCGGCGGCACTGCTGCTGGAACAGGCGCCGCTGGAGGCGCCGTGCTGGCTGGTCGACCCCCACGCCCGCGACCTGGCGCCGCCCGGTGTCAGCCCCGTCGCGGAACCGGCCAGCCGGGGCGTGCCGGCGCTGGTGGCGCGGTGGCGCGAGCAGGGCGGTTTCGACGGCTGAAGGCCTCTCGGGCTTGCGGCCGGGGCGGGTATCCCCGGCGCCTGCCGCCTTTTGCCTATTTAGTCGCGGCTCGCGGTACGGCAGAATAGCGCGCCCGGCCGATATTGGAGCCGTGGCTTCTTTTCGTATCGATCCCGACAGAGCCGCTCGAGCGGCCCCGGCTTGCCCACCGGCGAGTCACACCATCGCTAGGACACATCATCATGTTTGAACGCATCAACCGGCTGTTCCCGGTCTGGGCCGTCTTGCTGGCCGTCATCGCCGCCTTCGAGCCGCAGCTGTTCGTCGGGCTGAAAGCGGATATCAAGACGCTGCTCGTGGTGATCATGTTCGCCATGGGGCTGACCCTGACCCGCGAGGACTTCGCCCGCGTGATCAAGGCGCCCAAGCCGATCGCCGTCGGCGTCATCCTGCAGTTCCTGATCATGCCGGTGGCAGCGCTGCTGGTGTCGCGCGTGCTGGGCCTGAGCCCGGAGCTCACCACCGGGATGATCCTGGTCGGCGCCACCGCCGGGGGCACCTCCTCCAACGTGATGACCTGGCTCGCCGGCGGCCACGTGGCGCTGTCGGTCTCGATGACCATGGTCTCCACCGTGATCTCGGTCGTCGCCACGCCGTTCATCACCTGGCTGCTGGTCGGCCAGACCATCGACGTGCCGGTCCTGGGCATGCTGATGAGCATCGCGCAACTGGTCATCGCGCCGATTGCACTGGGGGTCATCGTCCACCACCTGCTGGGGGCACGGATCCGCAAGATCGAATCGGCCCTGGCGACGCTGGCCATGGCCGCCATCGTGCTGATCATCGCCATCGTGGTCGCGCTCAACGCCGGTAACCTGGCGACCCTGGGGCCGATCGTGGCGATCGCGGTCATCGCTCACAACAGCATCGGGCTTGCCGGCGGCTACTGGCTGAGCCGCGCGCTGGGCTTCGATATCCGCACCGCGCGCACCATCGCCTTCGAGGTGGGCCTGCAGAATTCCGGGCTGGCGGTCACCCTCGCCAATCAGTTCTTCACCGCCGGCGCCGCACTGCCGGGCGCGCTGTTCTCGGTCTGGCACAACGTCTCCGGCTCCGTGCTGGCGGGATACTGGAAACAGCGCGGCGTTCCCTCTCACGGCGAGACGTCGAAAGCGAGCGAGAGCACTGGTCGCTAAGGCAATTGATACAGATCTTTCCTCGATTGCGGGTCCGAGACAGCGGGGCGAGGTGGTAGAATGCGCGCCCCGCTGTAGTGCAGAGACTGCCGAGCCATGCGTAACGATGCTGACTGGATGACCGACTACGGGTCGCCGAGCGAGAACGACGCGCCCGCCGCCGATGCTTCACACGCACCGGCGTCCGGCGAGGCGATGCCGCCGCGCCGCGAGTTCAAGGCGCGGGGCAGCTTCGTCGTGCGTTGCGACGGCTGCCGTCTGCCCGCGCTCAACTGTCTGTGCCCGTATCGGGTCACGGCGACGAGCGACGCCCAGGTGTGGCTGCTGACGCACCCCTACGAGCACAACAAGCCCACCAATACCGGCCGCCTGATCGCCGATGTATTGCCGCAGACCCAGACCTTCACCTGGTATCGCACCGCGCCGGAAGCGCGCCTGCTTGCCCTGCTGGCTGACCGGCGCTACGTGCCGTTCGTGGTCTTTCCCGACGACCAGCCGGACTACCAGCATCGCGTGGTCGACGAGCGGGCGGTGATCGGCGCCAAGCAGGACGGCTTCATTCCCGTGTTCATCCTGATCGACGGGACCTGGCGCCAGGCGCGGCGCATCTTCCGCAAGAGCCCGTATCTGGCAGACCTGCCGGTATTGCCGCTCCACACGGATCGTCTGACCCGCTATCGGCTGCGCAAGCCGGCCTCGGCCTCGCACCTGTGCACCGCCGAAGTCGCCGCCGAACTGCTGCGCAAGACCGGCGACGCCGACGCCGCCAACGTGCTCGACGACTACTTCGACGCCTTCAACGAAAGCTACGCCGCGAGCCGCTTCTACCACAAGATCGAAAAGCCCAATGCCGCCATGCAGCGGCTGCTCGACCGACGGGCCTTCGGCGCCAGCTACGCCTGACCCAGTCGCGTGACCGCTGCCCGCCACTGCGCCTCGCGCCCGGGATCCCGCCCGACGCGAGGCTAGCGCCGCGTTGCATCCGTAACCCATCCTCTCTGGCCGCTTCGTTTCCTGGCGCTTGCCGTGGTTGATCAAATGTTATGATATAACGTATTGTGTCAATCGCGTTTCGATCTTCGTCCGTTCAAAAAAGAGAGCCAGTTCATGAAATTGTTGTCAGCGCGCAGTGCGGGTGTGGTGGTCGTCGGACTATTGACGATGGGGAGCTATTCAACCGTCTGGGCGGCGGATCACGAGCACGACCATGACGATCACGGCCATGGCCACGATCACGCTCATGACCACGGTCAGGACAAGGACATCTACGCCGGTTACTTCGACGACGACCAGGTCGAGGATCGGAAGCTCTCCGACTGGGAAGGGGACTGGCAGTCGGTCTATCCCTACCTGCAGGACGGCACCCTCGACCCGGTGTTCGCCCACAAGGCGGCGCACGGCGACAAGACGGCAGCCGAATACAAGGCCTACTACGAGAAGGGCTACCAGACCGATGTGAACCGTATCGTCATCGACGGCGACGAGGTCACCTTCTACGAGGGGGACGAGGCGCGCACGGGCGAGTACGTCTACGACGGTCATGAAATTCTGACCTATGAAGCCGGCAATCGCGGCGTGCGCTATGTCTTCGAGCGGGAAGGTGGCGACGAGGAAGCGCCGAAATACTTCCAGTTCAGCGACCATGCCATATCGCCCAACGACGCGGACCACTACCACCTCTACATGGGAGACGACCGAGACGCGCTGCTTGAGGAGGTCACCAACTGGCCGACCTACTACCCCTCCGACCTGAGCGGTGAGGAAGTCGCCGAAGAGATGATGGCGCACTAGGGCCTGTTAACACTATTCACGCGGCCACGACGGAGCCGGTTTAGTCGCGAGGCTAGGCGCGAGCCTCGGGTTTTGGTGGTTCCAAACGCGTGGCGAGCAACAACGCCTCGCGGCAAAACTGGCCCGTCCCCCCGGGTTGCGCGTCAACGACGCCCGGGCGGCGTTGCGTGACTGGATCAGGGAACCACCCTGATCGGTGTCCCGCGCCTTGCCTGAACGCCGTTGACGCAGCGACGTGGCTCGCGACGCATAGTGTTAGCAGGCCCTAAGGAAACGCTGAATAAATCGCCGAACGAGATGAAGCGCAAGGCGCACGGCACGCAGAGACCGAGACACTTGGGGTTAGGCGAGTTCCGATCGGACCGGCGCACCGGTACCGCGCAACGCAGCCATTCGCTCGTGTAGACAGTTATGCAGCGGTTCCCTCAGCGTCGGATAAGCGCAGGCGTTCGGGCGCTTCATTTCGGGCCCCGATGCACTCGCATCGGAGGCCCGAGCAATGTTATCTTCTGCGCCGTGCGCCCGAATAGCTCAATTGGATAGAGTACCGGCCTTCGAAGCCGTGGGTTGCAGGTTCGAGTCCTGCTTCGGGCGCCAGTCCCTCGCTCCCGCGTTGACGACCTTCCGCAGTGACGACTTTGCTCGCGAGCTGCGGATATGCAGCGGTATTCGAGACACTCTCTTCCCCGCCGTTCCTTCTCATTCCCGGTCCATGCAATACCCTCGTGGTATAGCGTATGGTCTATCGCCTGTTCGAATTCGAGCGCTATACCAGGACGCCCCTGGCCGCCCGCCAGCTCGAGAAGCCCAGCCTGTACCCCGAAGCTCAAACCTTGGGCAAGGCAGGCGTGGCCGGCGCAAGCCACCAAGCGCGTAGTGGTGACTTACGGCTCCGGCATGCCGGGGGTGGTCAGGCTGAAATGACGGGCCTCGTCGAGCAGCCAGTCGATGAACTCGCGAATCCCTGGCGGCGGCTTGCCGTTGTCGGGGATGACCAGTTCATAACGGAACGGAGACGGCAGCATCCATCGATCGCCGAACGGGCAGGTCAGGACGCCGCTGACCAGACGGTCCGCGACCACCGGCAGGCTGGCGAGGATCAGGCCGCGACCCGCGATGACCTGATCCAGGGCGAGGCCATACAGCGAGTAGTGACGCAAGGTCGGAAGCGGCTGCCCGGCCAGGCCCGCCGCGGAAAACCAGTCTCTCCAGTTCGGAAAGCCGCCACTCCCCGACGTCGACCAGCAGACATCGAACAGGGTGTGTGCCAGCAGGTCTTGTGGCCGTTCGATGGGCCGGTGGTCGAGCAGTGTCGGCGAGCAGACCGGGACCAGTACATCTCCGAACAGTGGCAGCGTGCTGACGCCGGGCCAGGGCGGCCTGCCGTAGCGCAGTGCCAGACGGGCGTCCGTATCGTGCCAGCTGGGTTCGCTAAGCGCCTGGCTGGCGTCGATCGAAATCTCCAGCTGGCGGTGGCGGAGTTCGAAATCGGCCAACCGTGGCAGCAGCCACAACTGGGTGAAAGAGGGTGGTGCGCTGAGCAGCAGGCGGGTGACGTCAGGCGTGATATTGGCGATCGCTTCCATGCCGACCGCGATACGTGCCAGACCGGCATCGACATCCTCGGCCAAGCGTCTTCCGGCGGCCGTGGTTCTGACACCGTTGGCATGGCGCTCGAACAGCGTCACCGTCAGACGCTCCTCGAGCTGCTTGATCTGACGGCTGACCGCCCCAGGCGTGACACCCAGTCGGTCTGCCGCCACCTTGAAGCTGCCCTCGCGAGAGGCCGCTGCGAGGGCTCGCAGGCCATTGAGAGGCAGGCGTTCGATCTTCATGAGTTGAGTTTTCCTGAGCCTGGCCCTGCAAGATAATCGCTTGGCGGCCCAGGCGGCAAATGGTCCACTTCCCGACCTGGTTCATCGGATTTCCAGGCACGGTGGAGATAGCGCCGATGCCTGTGTGAGCCGTATCGAGGGGGGAGGTCCCATGTCTTGTTCTTCCGCATCATCCACAGCCGGCGCGGCGTTACCGACGCGTCGTGCCATCGATGTGCCGGCCGGCGCGGCCATGGTGCTGTTCTGTGTGGCGCTGGGCCTGCAGCAGGTGGCGATCAAATCGGCCGCGGCGGACATTGCGCCGCTGAGTCAGATTGCGCTGCGTTCGATGCTGGCGGCCATTCTCATATGGGGGCTGGCGGCCCTGCGAGGCATCCAGTGGCGTGATTTCGTGGCGGGCCTCGGGCCGGGGATACTGGTTGGCCTGGGCTTTACCTTCGAATTCGTGTTCGTGGCATTGGGGCTCCACTACACCACGGCATCTCACATGTCGGTCTTCCTGTATACCGCGCCGGTATTCGCGGGCCTGGGGCTGCATTTCCTGGTACCCGGAGAACAGCTGGCCAAGCGCCAGTGGTGGGGCATGGCGCTGGCCTTTGCGGGCCTGGTACTCGCCATGGCGCCCAGCGGCGAGGGCGCGAATGCGGGTGCCATGTTGGTGGGGGATATCTTCGGTCTACTGGCGGGCATGAGTTGGGCGGCCACGACGTTGGTGCTGCGGCGTACCTCGTTGTCGGAGGCGCCGCCGCTGCAGACCCAGGGTTATCAACTGCTGACCGCAGGCGTGCTGTTGTTGCCGGTGGCGCTGTTCAGCGGCGATCTTGCGGCGATACGATTCAGTTGGATCGCCGTTACCAGCCTAGCCTTCCAGACGCTGGTGATCTCCTGCGCGGCGCTGTTGCTGTGGTTCGCGCTACTGCGCCGGTACTGGGCATCGCAGCTGGGGGTATTCTCGTTTCTGTCGCCCATCTTCGGGGTGATGTTTGGCGCACTGCTGCTTGATGAACCGCTGACCGTCAGTTTCCTGGTCGGCGGAGCCATGCTGTTGGCCGGAATCGTCACTGTCTCACGCGGCTAAACCTCAACGACATCGTTCGCGGCGCGCTCCAGTCCGCGTATCGCGGTGACTACGCGCTCGGCCCGAACCAGGGCAAAGGGCTGATGAAGGAAGCGTTGAGCGCCGTGATCTCCCGCGCCTTTGGCGAACACGAGCTTCATCGGCTGGAGGCCAACATTCAGCCAGACAATGTGCGGTCGGCTGGCCTGGTCAAATCCCTGGGCTTTCGCTTGGAGGGGTATTCCCCGCGGTACCTGAAAATCGATGGGGAATGGAGAGATCACGAGCGCTATGCGATCACGTCGGAAGAGTGGGCTGCGTAGGCAGCCGCAGCCCGCGACTGGCCCAAAGACACCCGAACGTAGCCGCCGCCTGAGCGCGCCCTGTGGGCAGTCAAACCCTGGCGTCGGGTGACCGTGCACAACATGACGAACGGGACTTGCAGCAGGTCTCGTCATCCGACCTGTCAGGGGGAATCGAAGGCTTGTTTGCCTTGTCTGGATCCGTGTTTCGCCACGCCGCCCATGCCTCGGTCGAGACCTGCCAAGCTGAATGCAGGAAGAGCGCCGCAATGGCCAGACCGACTACCACATCGGGCCATACCGTGCCGGTCACGCCGACGGCTATTGCAGCCAGAACCACGCTGGTATTCGCGATGAGATCATTGCGCGAACAGAGCCAGGTCGAGCGCATGTTGAGATCCGCCGAGCGATAGCGCAGCAGCATGATGAAACAGACCGTGTTGGCGGCCAGCGCCAGCATACCCATGATCCCCATCGCGCCGGCCTCTGGCACGCTGCCGACCACGCTCTTGTGGATCGCCTCGGCAATGACCGCTAGACCGAATACGAACATGAACAGGCTTTTGACCAGCGCTGCGCCGGCTCGCGTTCGATCACTTCGGTTCAGCGCGTATAGCGTCAGCACGTAGACGGTGGCGTCGCCGAACATATCGAGCGAGTCTGCCAATAGCGCCGTAGACCCGATCAGCCAACCCGCCACGAACTCGATCACGAACATCGAGCCGTTGATACCAAGCACCCAGTACAACACCTTGGCCTGCGCGCCCCGCAATTGCGCCAGCTCGCCAGCCTTGTTCTCGCAGCAGGAATCCATGCCAGTGCCTCCTCGAATGATTGGCTGATAGCATGAAGGTTCTAGCCGCTATAGGGTCAAGCATCATGGAATCCCGGATAACCATCGGTCAGCTTGCCAAGGCCACCGACACCAAGGCGGTGACCATCCGTTATTACGAAAGCGCGGAGCTACTCTCGCCGGTGACCAGAACGGAGGGTGGCTATCGCCTCTACACGGATCGGGAGCGGGATCGCCTGATCTTCATAAAGCGCGCCCGTCATCTGGGGTTGAGCCTGGAAGACGTGAAATCGTTACTCGGGCTCGCCGATGACGAGAACGCACCGTGCGGGCAGGTCGACTCGATCATCCACGAGCAGCTGGAGCGAGTCAGGTCGAGGCTGAAGGATCTACAGCAACTGGAACGGGAACTCGACCGGCTCAAGCAATGCTGCCAGGCGGACACGGTGGCCGACTGCAAAATCATCGAGTCGCTCTCGCGGTGACAGCGGCGAATGGGTGGCCACGCCCCTGTGGCCACCATCCTGCCCTCATCTCGGCGTAACCTGCCGGCGCGCTGTCGACTCCCCGCCCCGCCTGCGCGCTAAATGGGTCGATTCTGATGCAGTGATGCGGGTTGCTGCGAGCCGCGCCAGCACTGGGGCGGTGGGGCGATTTGGGGCTCTAGAAAACGATGCGCAATGATGCACTTTGCTACCTACACGACCAAAGATGATGGGATGCCGATAGAGAAGTGAAACGGAATGTGGCAGATTGATACTAAAGGTATTCCATATAAGGCTGCAGTAAGCTTGAATTTACCGACTAATCAAAGAAGGTTATCCGTATTGCAGCATCATGAAGGCGAGAAGGAGAGCTCTTCTTCGAAAAAGTATCGTGGCCGTACCTCCTGAGCGAAAAAATGGAGTTTAGAGCATAACTGTTAACAAAATATTTGGAGGTAATGGCTTGATTAATTTTAGAAAAGGCAATAAAGACCAATTTTCCAAGCTTGATCCGGATGCGACGTTTGAAGAACGGGCCGTAGTGATTAGGCGTAATCTAGCCGAGGTGTTCGGGTCTAAGAATTTATCGTTTCTTATTGGTTCGGGATGCTCGTCATATGTTGAGGATGGCGAAGAGCTTGGGATTCCAACTATGGGGCCATTGGCGAGAGAGTTTCAGTCGAATTTCCCAACAGCTTTTGATTTCCCCGAAGATGATGCCTATATCACGTTTGAGCAGAAAAGCACTCTGAAAGAAAAGCTTGGAATCGATCTAGAACATCCAGACTTTCGAAAAAATATCGAACGAATGATGGAAGTTTTAATGACTGCGCATCAGTTTTGCACTGCCAGTGATAAAAAAGATGCTCAGAGTGCGCTTCCTGTTGTTGAAGCTGTTATCGCTGGGGTGAAGAAGTTTATCCTCAAGAAGTGTGCGGATGGCGAGTTTGCCCACGGCGACGAGACCGTGGTCTCACTTTACCGACGCTTCTATCTATCTCTTGCTACCCGTTCTCGTGGTCTTTCGCCGCCTTGGGTCTTTACAACGAATTACGACCTCTTTAATGAAAGGGCGATGGACCGGTCTAGTATTCCTTATTCAAACGGATTCTCTGGCACCGTCGAACGTCGATTTAATCCTTCTACATATCGAAGAGCGCTAGCTGAGCAGCTTGATATTTCATCGAAAAGATGGGCGGCGGTTGATGGTTATATCCACTTCTGTAAGCTTCATGGCTCTCTAAACTGGACAGAGGAGGAACGTGGGCTTTTCCCAATACGAGAGTCGGCCGAGAAGCTTGATCCTATTCAAGATCGCGTCATGATTTATCCAACGCCCTCAAAGCAAACGGCCAGTTTTGGTTCGCCTTACTCTGATATGTTTCGTGAGTTTCAACGTCAGATAGTCCAAGATCAGAGTGTTCTTCTTGCAATGGGGTTTAGTTTTGGAGATGAACACATAAATAATATTATATTTCAGGGTTTGACTCTGCCTAGTTTTAGACTAATAGTCTTTCTTAACCCTGATGATGGAAGCAATCGAGTGGTCGGAGAGCTAGCGTCGCTAGGCGATCCCAGGATCTGGTTTATTTGGGGTGAAGACGAGGAAACTGGCAAAAAAGCTCATTATTTTTGCAATTTGGTGCAAGATTTAATGCCGACCGGCGCTGACCAGAAAGAAGATAGAGCCATAGGTGAGGTTCTTAAGAAGTTGCTTTCGAAGCAGCAAGGTGATCATGATGTCGAGTAACGATGCTAGCCGAGCCATAGGTAAGATCGTTAGTGTTTCTGCTGATCGCTTGGTCGTTGAGCTACATAGGGGGAGCGACAATTTCACTGTTGTTGGCTTCGATGATGTGCACTACGTAGCGACCTTGGGCTCATGTCTAATAGTACCAACGCAATCTGAGTATGTAGTTTTGGAAGTCATTGGCCTTCGGGAAAAGGATTTGTCGACAGCGTATGAAACCGGACCGGAAATGAACAAGGCGACGGCAGCCAAGTTTCTCGATGTGGTGCCAGTCGGCTCGATGCCCGTCCAAGAGGGATTATTTAAGTTCGGGGTCTCAACCTTCCCGCCACTCTACGCTGACGCCCTCTATGCACGTGACGAGGATTTAGATCGCATCTTCAACGTAGATCAACTAGCTGAAGATGTGACGAAAGCTGATGCCCAAGGCGAGGAAAAGCGTGGCACGGTGCCCCATGTATTTGAGATTGGCACATCGGCTGTATTTAAGAACTATCCCGTTAAGGCGCAACTCGATGCCTTTTTCGGCGGACACGTCGCAGTACTAGGTAATACCGGAAGTGGAAAGTCATGTACCGTGGCATCAATTCTTCAGTCCGTGTTCATACGGGCTGAAGAATTTAAGGCCATTGGCGCTTCGTTTGTCATCCTTGATGTCAACGGTGAGTATCGAGCAGCATTTGAAAATATGCCATGGCATATTTACGCTAGTTATTTTAAAGCTACTAGAACCGCCGCCGAGGCAGAGGGGATTGAAGAAGGGTATTTAGGGGCTAGCTTAGTAGAACGCTTTCTTTTGCCACACTGGTTTATGACTGTGGATGAATGGGTTCTTTTGCTCAGAGCTAGTGAAAAAACACAACAGCCAGTACTAAAAGCTGCTCTCGGGCTTACTACTCTTTTCTGTGAAGGCTCAAGATCCAAAGAAATTTCCGAGACGAATGGCTCGCTAATCGATCTCCAGAATCATGTGTTGGCCAAGATTATTTTAGCTATTCTCCATGACGATTCTAGTATACCAAGTAAAGAGGGGCGCGTTCTTGCTGTTCTTCAGGTTTTTTCAACTTTAGAGATTTCAAGGCAAACTGTTAAGCGTGGATTGTACAATGATTTTGGCAAGTTCAAAGACGGGGATAAAATAAATAGTGCGGTCAACTATGAAGCTTTGCTAGAACTCCTAAATTCTCATGTCCAGGATGAACCGACGCTTCCCGCCTATGGTAACGTCCCATTCTCTTTCGAATACCTGCAGTCCGCGCTTGATTTGGCGATTTTGTATGAGGAGTCGAACGGCAATAAGCAAATAAGGGAGTATTGTTCGCAATTGGTGACGCGACTGAAATCCGTTTCTGATAACCCCGACTTCGAATTTCTTCGTACACCAGTTGGAGATATTGAGCAGCATTGTAGGGAATCCGGCTATTTTGTAGATCGTCTTCTGGGTATCGAACCCAGCGGAAAAGAGTATGTCAAAGAGCGCCAAATATGCATTATTGATTTAAATGATGCCTCAGACGAGATTGTTGAGCTCGTTTCTGCTGTTGTTTCAAGATTGATATTTGATCGTTTGCGCTACGCCATTCCTAGAAATAGGATGCCCGTTCATCTAGTGCTAGAAGAGGCCCATCGCTATATTTCTGAGCGTTCCAGTCGTTTTGCTATAGATGCTAGTGTCATTTTTCATCGAATTGCTAAAGAAGGTCGTAAATATGGCGCTTTCTTGATGGTGGCTTCGCAGAGACCAAGCGAACTCTCAAAAACGGTGCTCTCGCAGTGTAATAATTTTATAGTTCACCGAATTCAAAACCCTGATGACCTTTCTCAGATAAGACAAATGACGCCTTTTATATCGGAAACAGTTCTAAAGCGTCTTCCGTCTTTGCCCAAGCAACATGCTTTGATTTTTGGGAGTGCTGTTAAAATACCTACGACCTTTCGTGTCCGGGATGCTTGTCCTAAGCCCAATAGTGATGACACGCAGATACGGGATCTTTGGTATATTCCCGAAAATCCCAAGCTAGACTGGAGTTTATAAATTGTTCTAGTGCAACCTCCTTACAGCTTCGGACAAAATAATTTCCCTCCATGTGGGGAACACGCACAGACCGATAACGATCCTTCTCCACTGAGAGCGCCGCATTTGTAACCAGGGGGCCGCATGAAAGATCCGTTGGTTGGCTCATATCATCCTGTGAACCTCGGTTGATGTCGCAAACGGCCTCCTTTATGAGGGTGAGCGTGATCCTTTGGTTCACCCCTAGGGTATACTAGGAGGCATACCTTGCTGCATATCTTTCTAGTTAATCCATATAAATCATGTGCTTGATGCTATTTTATAGTCCTGCTTCGGGCTTCGTCTCTGCTTATGGCACAAGCCACCGGCTTATTAGTTATTCCTGCTGATACGGCACGTCCAGTAACACGAACCATTTTCTTCGCTCTATCTATCGACCAATACCCAATCCTGATCGAGGGATGGCGTCGCTAGAATGATCTCCTCCGATGAAGTAGACGCTATCGATATGAATGAGGCCATCACGCTAAGCGTTACCGTCGATCGTCCCTGGCGTTCGCTGTATGAGGCCTTCTGGCGCCCAGAGGCTTTTCCGGCCTGGGCATCCGGGCTGAGTCAGTCCGAGTGGGTCGAGCAGGCAGGTCGTTGGTTGGCGAAAGGGCCAGGGGGATCTGTCCTGATCCGCTTTACGGACCACAATCCATACGGCGTCATGGATCATTGGGTTGAGCTGGCGTCGGGCGACGTGGTCTATGTACCGTTGCGGGTAATCGCCAACGGTCCAGGGGCGGAGGTTCAGTTGACGCTCTTCCGGCAGCCCGGCATGGATGAGGCGACGTTCGAGCGGGACGCCGATTGGGTTCGCCAAGATCTGCTCGCGCTTAAAAGGCTGGCCGAAACAGCTATCTCGTCAGGCTAGCGTTGTCCGAAGGCTCGGCACTGGCAGGGCGGCCGGCTCCTGGAACGCGGCATACACTTTCTCTCTAACCGACCGCGCGAGCTCAGTCCCGTATGGATGCGTTGTGAATTTCGAAACGATCGCGATCATCGCCTTTGCCTACCTGGTGGCGGCCTTCGTCAAGGGTGCCACTGGCCTCGGCTTCTCGACCTCCGCGCTGCCCATCCTGGCGCTGGGCCTGGGTCTGAAGTCGGGGATGCCGCTGGTGATCATCCCCTCGCTGGTCAGCAATCTCATCGTGATGCGGCAGGCGGGGCACTTCGGCGAGACGCTGCGACGCTTCTGGCCGATGTTCCTGGCGACCGTTCCCGGCCTGCTGCTCGGTCTCGCCGTGCTGGATCTCATCGATAGTCTCGTGGCCGGGGCAATACTCGGCGTCGTGCTGATCGTCTACGGGGCGTTTACGCTGTTTCGCCCGGGGCGACCGCTATCGGATCGGTTGGGGCGCAAGCTGGCACCGGTCTCTGGGTTCCTGACGGGACTGGTGAACGGCACGACCGGATCGCAGGTGATGCCGATCCTGCCGTTCCTGCTGGCGCTACGGCTCGATCCGAAGCGGTTCATCCAGGCGATCAATATCTCCTTCACGCTGTCGAGCCTGATCATGGCGCTGGGGCTGGCGAAGCTCGGCCTGATGACGGCGGATTCGATCTGGATTTCGTTGGCGGGGCTGGTGCCGGTCTATCTCGGCACCCGGCTTGGCGGGGCCGTGCGTCAGCGGATGGACGCCGAGTTCTTCCGCAGGGTGGTTCTCATGATGCTGATCGTCTTCGGCGTGGTGCTGGTGGGCAAGACCGCGCTGGCGTAGTCGGAGCCGTGCGGGCCGGCGGGCGAATGTCCAGGGTCGAGCGCCAACGTGGCCTGTCGTCTCGTTCCCTGGCGTGTGAACTACCGAACCACGCTCGCGAGGCCTCCTGGGCGTGAAACCCACGCGCAAAAAGGCTGCCGCCGCCGAGTGTAGCGGCGGCGGCAGCGCGGTTGCGGTGCTCGGCTAGTTTTTCAGCGTCGCATCGCGGCTCTGGATCAGGTTCGAGTAGTGGGGCAGGTGATTGGCGAGAATGCCGCCGAAGCCCTCGATGTCGTTACGCCAGTCGCGATGCAGTTCGCCGGCGACCGAGAACCAGTTCATCAACTGCACGCCGGCCTGGGACATGCGATCCCACGCGGCGTCGCGCACGGTCGTGTTGAAGGTGCCGGAGGCATCGGTGACGACGAACACCTCGTAGCCCGCTTCACGCGCGGCCAGGGCCGGGAAGGCGACGCAGACATCGGTGACCACGCCGGCGATCAGCAGCTGTTTCCTGCCGGTCTCCTTGACGGCCTGGACGAACTCTTCGTTGTCCCAGGCGTTGATCTGGCCGGGGCGGGCGATATAGGGCGCATCGGGAAACTTCGCCTTCAGTTCCGGCACCAGCGGGCCATTGGGGCCGTCCTCGAAGCTGGTGGTCAGGATCGTCGGCAGGTCGAAGAACTCGGCGATGTCGGCAAGCGCCATCACGTTGTTCTTGAACTCGTCGGGGCCGAAGTCGCGAACCAGCGATAGCAGTCCGGCCTGATGATCGATCATCAGCACGGTGACATCGTCCTTGTCGAGTCTCTGGTAGGAATAGGCCATCATCCATCTCCTTCTATTGTTGAAGAGGCGGGATATCGACGTCGATATCCCGCGGGTCGTCGGGCGTTGCCGAGAACGCCCGAATCCTTCACGCCGTGGTGCCGAACTCTCCGGCCTGGAACTGGCGCATCGAGTCTTCGATCTCCTCGCTCGTGTTCATGACGAACGGCCCGTAGCCAACGACCGGTTCGTCGATCGGTTCCCCGGTCAGCACCAGCAGCTTGGCGTCGTTGTTGGCCTCGACCGCGATCTCGCTGCCTTCCCGCGCGAACAGGGCGAGCTCGGCGTCCCGGGCGATCTTGGTGCCATTGAGCTGCACGGTGCCGCTGAGCACGACGATCATCGTGGTGTGGCCTTCCGGCACGCCGAGCGTGGTGAAGCCGCCCCGGTTCAGGCGCAGGTCCCAGACGTTGATGGGGCTGAACGTCCTTGCCGGGCCGCTCGCTCCGGCGTATTCCCCGGCGATCACCGCCAGATGCCCGGCGCCTTCGGCCAGTTCGAGACGGGGGATCTCGGCGGCCTTCAGCGACTGGTAAGCCGGGGGCGCCGATTTGTTCGCGGCCGCCAGGTTCACCCACAGCTGAACGACTTCGAAGCGCCCGCCGTGCTCGGTGAAGGCCGGGGAGTGGAACTCCTCGTGGACGATGCCGCTGCCCGCCGTCATCCACTGCACGTCCCCCGGGCCGATGATGCCGCCGTTGCCGGTGGAATCCCGGTGCTCGACTTCGCCGTCGTAGACGATGGTCACGGTCTCGAAGCCGCGATGGGGGTGCGCGCCGACGCCGCGTGGCTTGACCGCCGGGGTGAAATCTCTCGGCCCGGCGTAGTCGAGCATCAGAAACGGCGTGACGTGATGCGCCCCCAGGCGGTCGTAGGTGAACAGCGAGCGCACGGGGAAGCCGTTGCCGACCCAGTGGGCCCGAGGAGCGGAATAGATACCCGTGATCTCTTTCATTGTGATCTCCTTCGCCGGTCGTTCGGCGTCCCGTGATGAGGAAGTGCGTCGATGGGATGATTGTACGGGTGGGACGCCGACCCGATTAGCGGGGTAAAATCCAACGCAGCGTCTCATTCATGGAACGATCACATGCAGGATCTCAACGATCTCTACTACTTCGTCCAGGTGGTCGAGCACGGCGGCTTCGCGCCGGCGAGCCGGGCGATCGGGGTGCCGAAGTCCAAGCTGAGCCGGCGTGTGGCCGAGCTCGAGACCCGTATCGGTGTGCGCCTGATCCATCGCACGACGCGCAGCCTGGCCGTCACCGACCTCGGGCGGGCGTACTACGAGCACTGCGCTGCCATGGTGGTGGAGGCCGAGGCGGCCCAGGACACCATCGACCGCTCGATCGCCGAGCCCCAGGGGCTGGTACGGATGAGCTGCCCGCCGGGCCTGCTCTGCTTCATCGTGGGGGATCTGCTCACCGCGTTCATGGCGAGGCATCCGCTGGTCAGGGTCGAGCTGGAGGCCAGCGGCCGGCGGGTGGACGTGGTTCGGGAGGGGTTCGATCTGGCGATACGGGTGAGATTCCCGCCCATCGAGGACAGCGATCTCAGCCAGCGCCTGCTCTCGCGCAGCCCGCAGCGTCTGATGGCGTCGCCCGCGCTGTTCGAACGTTTCGCCCGGCCGCGTGTGCCGGGGGATCTCCACGGCTTGCCGTCGCTCGACTGGGAGCGTCCGGGCACGGGCCATACCTGGTGCCTTGAAGGGCCGGATGGGGTGAGTACGCTGATCGATCACCGCCCGCGCCTGGTGACCGATGACATGGTCACCCTGCGCCGCGCGGCCCTGGCGGGCCTGGGGGTCGTGCAGCTGCCGATGCTGGTGGCGGGGTCGGATATCGCCGAGGGGAGTCTGGTGGACGTTCTACCCGACTGGGTGCCGCGCGACGGCGTGGTCCAGGCGGTGTTCCCTTCGCGACGCGGTCTGTTGCCCGCCGTGCGTTCGCTGCTCGATTTTCTTGCCGACAGCTTTGGCCAGGAAGATGTCACCACGCAGCTTCAACCGCCGGTGCAACCTGGGCATGAAGCCGGACGCTGAGCCGTCTCGTCGTCAGCGCTTCAGGAACTCGATGACCAGGCGGGCGATCTCTTCCGGCCGATCCTCGGGCGAAAAGTGGCCGCACTCCTCGAGCACGCTGAGATCCGATCCCGGTATGTCGGCATGCAGGCGATAGGCGTAGTCGACACTCTGCCAGGCGTCGTCCGCGCCCCAGATCAGCTTGACCGGAATTCGCCCGAGCTCCGGCAGGCGGGCGGCGACCTCCAGGGTGTGTTTCGGGTCGTAGTGGCGTATCTGATGCTGGAACAGGCTGGCCTGGCCGATGGGCCCGCTGATGAAGTCGAGGTAGGTCTCGAGCGTGGATGACTCGAAACGCTGCGGGTCATGGACCGCGGTCAACAACCATTCCCTGAAATGCGCGCGGTGTTCGTCGTCGGGCACCTTGATCAGTCGCTCCAGCCCCGCGGCCATCTGCTGTCGGGTCCTGGGCGACGGATAGCTGTCGTAGCTGACGACATCGATCAGCGTCAGCGACTGCAACCGGCGTGGGTGAAATACGCCGAGGCGCTGGGCGATACCCCCGCCGAAATCGTGGGCCACGATGTGTGCCGTCTCCAGCCCCCAGTGGTCCATCAGGGCTTCCAGCACCGGGACCTGGGCCGAGATCGAGGTGTCGACCGAGGGATCCCGGGGGCGCTCGGAGTGACCGTAGCCCAGCAGGTCGAAGAGATGGACTCGATAGCCGGCCCCGACCAACTGAGGCACGACATTGCGCCAGATCAGGGAGGAGGAGGGCGTGCCGTGCAGCAGCACGATGGGCTCGCCCTCACCGTAGACGCCGTGGGCGATACGCTTGCCATCGATCAATACGTTGTCGGTCGCGATCGGATTCATGGTGTGGCTCCGCGTTGAGTGGGTATCGATGAGCTTGCGAAAGTTCCCCGCATGACACAAATGAGGTTTATGATGAAATCGATCTATTTTTGTCATGGCGTGGGTTGCGTCTTTGCGAACGCGAACCGAAGGGCGAGGAGTACGACGAATGAGTGCGAGGCTGGAGCTTGGCGCGCTGCAGGCGCTGGCAGCGATCGTGGAGACGGGCGGAATCACGCGGGCGGCACAGTCGCTGGCGCTGTCTCAGTCGGCGATCTCGCACAAGATCCGCCGGCTGGAAACCGCGCTCGGCTGTGAGCTGCTGACCCGGCGCAGCGGGGCGGGGCTGTTGACGCCGGAGGGCGAGAAACTGCTGGGCTATGCGCGGCGCATCCTGGCACTTCACGACGAGGCGCTCTCCTGCCTGGGGACGGAGCCGTTGCGAGGAAAGATTCGGCTCGGCGTGACCGAGGATACGACCAGCGGCGGCGTGGCCCGTATCCTCGGTCGGTTCGCCCGTCGGCATCCGGATGTCTCGGTGCGGACCCACGTCGGCCAGAGTCTCACCCTGGAGGGGCAGCTCGACCGTGGCGAGATCGACGTCGGCTTCATGCAGGTGTTCGAGCATCGTCAGCGAGTGTCCGATACCGTCGTCGCCAGGGAGCCGCTGCATTGGGTGAAGTCACGGGACTTCGATCTGGACATGAGCCGTTCGATACCGTTCGTCGCCTTCGACGACGACTGCTTCTACCGTCAGTGGGCGATGGAGGCGGGGCAGTCGCTCTCCCCGGGCCTGAATACCGTCATGACCTGTGCGAGCGTCGCCGGCGTGAAGTCGGCGGTACTCTCGGGGCTGGGCGTGACGCTGTTGAATCGCCGCCATGTGACGCCGGAGATGGAGGTGATGCAGGCACCGTTTCCCGAGCCGCCGCCGATCGTCTATCTCCTCCGGACCGGGCGACAGCGTCACTCGAGCGCGGTTCGTGGTCTGGTCGGCGCGATAACCGAGGAGGTGGAAACGCCCGCGGTGCCGGGGTGAGATCGTCATGGTTCCCGAGCCGGCGGCGGCCTGGCGGGGGAGGAGAGCCGCATCGGGATGGGCAGCAAAATGAAGACGTTAGGTCGAGATGACAAGATTTTCGCCTTCCGACCAACACACCTGTTGACTATCGGGCGATGAGGGCGCAGACTGGCGATCAGTTGGTTAGCAAGTCGCATATTGTCAGTTGCACTCGAATCATTCGGTAGCCTGGTTATATCCCCTTGTTTTACCCACTACATCGGGTAGCACCCGGCAATCGTAATTACGCGCTAAGCGCATAAGGAATTCGGAACATGGCAACTGGCACAGTTAAGTGGTTCAACGACACTAAAGGCTTTGGCTTCATTTCTCCGGCAGACGGTGGCGACGACCTGTTCGCACACTTCTCCGAGATCCAGGCTGACGGCTTCAAGTCTCTGCAGGACGGTCAGGAAGTTTCTTTCGACGTCACTCAGGGCAAAAAAGGTCTTCAGGCTGCTAACATCAAGCCGCTCTAAGACTTTCGGTAGATCCATCGCCCTAGCGCGATAGAGATTCCAGCACCAAGGCCCGCTCACGCGGGCCTTGGTGTTTTTGCGTGTCCGAATTGATTCTCGCGACCCAGTGGATTCCAGGATGGCCTTGCTTGGTCAGGCGGGATTCGTGGGGAGCATTGAGATAGGGCTTCGGCTACACACCTCGGCCGCGTCAGCGACCGGGGTGTATTCCGTTAGGTAGGTCCGGCTTTCGATTCAGCTCTGGCGACGCGATGTTACGCTGCCGAAACGACGCTTGAACTGGGCGGCACGGCCTTCGGTGCCGACCTCGCGCTGCTTGCCGGTGTAGAACGGGTGGGATGCCGAGGAGATGTCGAGGTGCACGAGGGGATAGGTGTTGCCATCCTCCCACTCGATGGTCTCGTCGGAGGTCATGGTCGAGCCAATCTTGAAATACTGGTTGACGCTGGTGTCGTGGAAGATCACCTGACGATATTCGGGGTGGATGCCGGCTTTCATGGGATTCTCCGTTCGGTTTGTTTTGTAATGTTATTACATTTCTTGTTTGCAGGGCAATCGTCCGCGTCATGGGGACGCATCGCCCGCCACGCCTGTGCGAAACGTGGCGGGATCCGCTATCATCGCGTTTCCCCAGCCGGCCAGATAGCCTCTCTCCATGCATAATCTCTACATCCCCGTCGCCGCCATCCTGCTGGCGTTCGCCGTCATCTTCGGTGGGCAGGCCTTGTCGGATAGCCAGGTCGACGACGACATCAAGTCCCTGATCGCCCGGCAACTGGGCGGGGACGACGAGATCGAGTTACAGGCGATGAGAGAGATTCAGAAGGGGTACGGCGTGTGCGGCCAGTATCGGGCCGCCGGGCAGCGCCACTCCTTTTCGCCGTTCTACTACAGCAAGGTCAACGAGCGCGTGACGCTGGGCGCCGAATCCGAGCGGTATCGGCGCCACTGCGGTCACTGAGCGACAGGTTCAAATCTGCTGAAATCGCTCGATGCGCTCCCGGATGGCGTTCTCGGGGCCGATGAGATCCAGCAGGTCCGATTCGGTCAGGCCGATATGCTGATGGCCGCGGGCGATCGAGGTGTAGTTTTCCCCCTCCCGAATCGCCTCCTCGACCAGTAGTGAAAGCTCCTTGCGATCATCAAGCGAGGCGGGGTCGTAGCTCTGTCGCGCACGCTGGAACTGGTTGGCCTGTTCCCTGCGACAGCGCTGCAGCAGACTCTCGGTGATGAACGGTGTGCTTTTCATGGACCTTACCCCATCGACGGCGAAGTTCCCCTTGAGATTAGAACCGATTCGAAGGCCGCCACCATTGGCATTTTGGTGTAGAGCGCTCTCCCAGGCGTCTGCTCCGGATTTGGCTAGACTGGTTTCATCGCCCATCGATTCCCGGGCGCGTGGGAGGCGTCATGCCATACCGGTTGAAGGCGCGTGAAGAGATCGAGTCCGGCGTTCGGCGTATCGCCACGGAACAGGTCGATCGTGCCAGGAGGGCGCTGGCGGACGAGCATCCGGCCGACGCGATACACGAGTTGCGCCAGCGCTGCAAAAAGATTCGTGCCCTGCTGAGGCTGGTCAGGCCGGCGCTGGGGAAGCGCTATGCGCTCGAGAACCGTCGCTTTCGCGACCTGGCTCGCGAAGTGGCCGGCGATCGCGACGATCAGGTGCTGGTGACGACGTTCGATGCGCTGCTCGCGCAGGTCGACGAGCGCATCGATCGTCGTCACTACGCGGCGATCCGGCGCAAGCTCGATCTGCGTCGCCAGCACGCCTGCGGTCAGGAGACCTCGTCCGATCCGGGCGCCCTCGATGCGCGCCTGCTCGAGGCGCGCGAGGCGATCGCCCTATGGCGTCTCGATCGTTCCGGCTTCGCCGCTATCGCCGGTGGCTGGCAGCGGAGCTATGAACAGGGGCGCGATGCGCTGGCTCGGGTGCGGGACGAACCGACGACGGTGGCGCTGCACGACTGGCGCAAGCGCGTGAAGTATCACCGTCACCACTGCAGCCTGCTGCGTGAAGCGTGGCCTCGTGTCTTGGAGGCGCGCGCCGAGGAGGGCCATCGGCTGTCGGACATTCTCGGTGACGACCATGATCTGGTCATGTTGGCCGAGCGTCTGAATGCGGGGGAGATGTCCAGCGTCGATGCGTCCCGGCGAGCGCAGCTCGCGACCTGGGTCGAGCGCCGCCGGGCGAAGCTGCGGTCCGAGGCGCTGCCGCTGGGGCGGCGGTTGTTCGCCGAGCCGGGAAAGCCGGTTCGCAAGCGGATGGCCCGCTACTGGGGTATCGCCACCGCTCGGTGAGACGCTCCGGGAAAAAGCGGATACTGTCCCTGATACCTTCGCGGGTATTTCGCGGGGACATGGTCCGCGCATTAGCGACGTCGAATTTGCGCTATTAGACCAAGGTCGGTAGTGTGGCGCGCTTCATGCCCAAAGAACCCTCCCTCTGATATGACCTCCGACACCAACGTGCCATCGACGCAGGGTGGCCGTTTTGGCGATCCCGTCGTGCTTGTGCTGACCATCGGTTTCATCCTGATCTTTCTGGCGGCATCGGCGATCGCGCCGGATACCGTCGCACGGGTGATCGATATCGGCTTCTCCTGGTCCGCCAGAACTTTCGGCAGCCTGTTCCAGTTGCTGATGCTGTTGACCTTCTTCATCGCCATCGGCGTGGCGCTATCCCCGGCCGGGCGGGCGCGAATCGGGTCCCAGGACCGGCCCGACATGAGCACCTTCCGGTGGGTCTCGATCATCCTGTGCACGCTGCTGGCAGGCGGTGGCGTATTCTTCGCCGCCGGCGAGCCGATCTATCACTTCGTGGTCACGCCGCCGGCGTTCGACTCCCAGCCCGGGACCGCCGACGCCGTACCGAACGCCTTGGCCCAGGCCTTCTTCCATTGGGGATTCACCGGCTGGGCGATTCTCGGCACCTTGCCGGTCGCGATCCTCTCGCATCAGCATTACCAGCGCGGCATGCCGTTGCAGCCGAGAACGCTGCTGGCACCGGTGCTCGGTGACCGCCTGGTGAGCGGTTTTCTCGGCGGTGTGGTCGATGCCATCTGCGCGATCGCCGTCACCGCCGGTACGGTCGGGCCGCTGGGTTTTCTAGCGACCCAGGTCAGCTTCGGTCTCCACGACCTGTTCGGCTTTCCGCGCGGCTATGAAGTGCAGTTGGGGATTCTGGCGGCGCTGGGGGCGATCTACGTGACGTCGGCGGTGACCGGGATCGATCGCGGCATCCAGGTCCTGAGTCGCCTGAACGTCATTCTGGCCATGGTGATCGGTGGCATCATTCTGCTGTTCGGGCCGACGCAGTTCCTGGTCGATAGCTGGTTCCAGGGCTTCGGCACCTATCTCGGCAATTTCTTCGAGATGTCGACCATGACCACGGTGACGGCGTCGCCGGGCTGGATGAAGTGGTGGACGGTGTTCTTCTTCGCCTGGTTCGTCGGCTTCGCGCCGCCCATGGCGATCTTCGTCACCCGGATCTCCCGCGGGCGCACGGTGCGCGAGATGATCATCGCCACGGCGGTCATGGCGCCGGTGGTCACCACGGTCTGGTTCACCTTGCTGGGCGGCTCCGGCATCTTCTACCAGCTCCAGGGCGCGATCGATCTCAGCCAGCCGCTGCAGAACTTCCAGTTCGACGTGGCGACGTTGACCGTGGCCCAGGCGTTGCCGGGCGGCGTCTGGATGGCGCTGGCCGTGCTGGTGCTGACCACGGTGTTCGTGGCCACCACCGGGGATTCGATGAGCTATGCCGTGTCCGTGGTCTGTGCCGGTAACGATGATCCCGGGTCGGCGCTAAGGGCGTTCTGGGGTATCGTCTTCGCGCTGATGGCGGCCATCCTGCTGGGAATGGGCGAAGGCCAGGTCAGCGTGCTCCAGCAGTTCCTGGTGATCCCCGCCGTGCCGGTGGCACTGCTGCTGGTGCCGACCTTGTGGCACGGGCCCAAGGCGGCCTATGCGATGGCCAGGGCGCAGGGCGTGCTGGACGACTCGCCGGCGACACGGCCGCCGCGCTGAATCCAGGTCGACCCCCTCAACGGCAACGCCCCCGACGGATGCATCCATCGGGGGCGTTGCCGTTCTACCGCGGCGCTTTGCCATGGCTATGACAGCCGTGGCATCTCCACGTCGTCATCGGCTCAGACGGTCACGGCTTCATCCGCCGGCTGGGTCTCCAGACGGCCCTGGCTGCCGTTGATCGGGATCTGGCGCGGACGCTGCTCTTCCGGCACGACGCGCAGCAGGTCGACGATCAGCAGCCCATTCTCGAGCCGGGCGCCCTGGACCTCGATGTTCTCGTCGAGGCGGAACGACAGCTTGAAGGCGCGCTGGGCGATGCCCTGGTGCAGGTACTGCACCTTGTCGTCTTCCTGACGCTCGCCTTTGCCGGCGGTGATGGTGAGCACACGCTTCTCGACATTGACGTCGAGTTCATCCTCGGCGAATCCCGCCGTGGCCACGGCGATGCGGTAGTCGTTCTCGCCATACTTCTCGACGTTGTAGGGCGGATAGCTGGGCACGTCGTTCTGCATCGCGGATTCGAACAGGTCGTTGAGACGGTCGAAGCCGACGGAGCGACGGAACAGCGGTGAGAGTGACAGGGTGTTCATGGGTAACCTCCTGATTGACAGCGAAGTTTCAGCGACACTCGGGTCCATCCCGAAGTGCCGGGTCGCAGACCCGCTTGGCGGCATCTGCCGTCGAGAGAAGCGGTGCAGCGGGAGTGTCGTCCCGGGCTGTGCTCTCGACATTATGTTAAATAGGGGCGCCGAATACGTTTTCAAGCGATCGATACGACGGAGCATGAAAATTTTTTCGCTGCGCCCGAGACCGGCGTGGTTGCCGGCCTCGGGCGCTATATGGCGACGCCGGCGCGGGATTCAAGTGTCCGGTATCGACGAGAGGGGAAGGCGTTCAGCCGAACAGCTGCCCGGCGATTCGCAGCCCGGCGACCCAGGTCGCGATGGCGGAGCCCAGGCTCGAGAGCAGAAAGACCAGCAAGGTGCGGGCGACGCGATTGCGCCACCAGCCGCGCCAGTGGCTAACATCGCTGCGTAGCCGCGAGAAGTCGCCGACAGTGGGGCGGCGCAGGTAGAGTTCCACGCCGGCGGTCACGAAGCCGACGCCGATGGTCGGGTTGAGAGAGGTGAGCGGGGCGCCGACGAAGGCGGCGGCGATGGTCAACGGGTGGCCCAGCGCGATCAGGGCGCCCAGTGCCGAGAAGCTGCCGTTGATCAGCACCCATTCGCCCACCAGCGACCAGCCGAACGCCGTGTCGCGGCTGAAGCCGATGGCGAAGCCGGTCAGTACCAGGGCGACGATCACCCACGGGATCGCTTTCCACCAGCGGGCGCGGGGCGCGGTCGATTCCAGGTTGGCGCGCTCCTGGATCACGGCGTCCAGTTCGGGCGGGCGCTGGCCCAGGGTTTCGAGGTGCGCCTTCATGCCCTTGAGGTGGCCGGCACCGATCACCACCAGCACCCGCTGGGTGCCGCCGTCCGGCAGCTCCTCGACCAGCCTGAGCGCCATGTAGCGATCGCGTTCGGTGATCAGCGGCTCGTACAGGGTCTGGGACTGCTCGGCGAATTCGGCGAAGGTGGACTCGAGTACGTCCCCCTGCTTGAGCTTCTCGATCTCCTCGCTGGAGACCTTCTGGCGCGACAGCACGCTGCCGAGCAGGCCGGATATCAGGCTGAAGCGCTTGTACCACGGCACGTTCTGGTAGATGCGCTTGAGGGTGACACCGATCTCGCGATCGATCAGGTAGAGCGGCAATCCGGCCCGCTGGGTCTCCTTGACCGCCGTGCGCATCTCCGCACCGGGTTCGATTCCCGACTGCTCCGCCACACGCTGCTGGAAGGCGCCGAGCGCGAGGCTGGCGGCGACCATGCCGGCCTTGCCCTGCTTGAGAACCTGGAACAGGTCGAGCTTGGCCATGGCGTTGGGCTGGACCAGGCTCTGATGACGCGAGGTGCAGAGTTCGATCGCGACGGCGTCGAACTCGCCGGAGCGGATCAGTTCGCGCACCTCGTCGGCGCTGGCCTGGGAAACGTGGGCGGTGCCCAGAAGCGTCAGGTGATGGGCGGCGAGGTCCACGGTCTCGCGAGGTCCGGCGGCATTGTCAGGCATCAAGGGAGCGTTCCAAGGCTGAAAGAGAGTCGCCCCATATTGCACGTCACGCCGCCGATTCCAAGCCGTTGACAGCGAAAAACGCCGGTCGCCGTCAACGTCGGCCCTGTTCGACGCTCGATCACTCGCCGGTGAGGCGCTCCCGGGCGCGCGGCGAACGGCAGGCGGCGGCGGTGAACAGCACGTCGGTGGAGGAGTTGAGCGCGGTCTCGGTGGAGTCCTGGATCACGCTGATCACGAAGCCGATCGCCACCACCTGCATGGCGACGTCCGCCGAGATACCGAACAGGCTGGCCGCCATCGGAATCAGCAGCAGGGAGCCGCCGGCCACGCCGGAGACGCCGCAGGCCGCCAGCGCCGAGACGATGCAGAGCAGCAGCGCGGTAGCGAAATCCACGTCGATTCCCAGCGTATTGGCGGCCGCCAGGGTCATCACCGTGATGGTGACCGCGGCGCCGGACATGTTGATCGTGGCGCCCAGCGGAATCGAGACGGAGTAGGTGTCGGCATGCAGGTCGAGGCGCTTGCACAACTCCATGTTGACCGGGATGTTGGCCGCGCTGCTGCGGGTGAAGAAGGCGGTGATGGCGCTTCCGCGCAGGCAGGTGAAGACCAGCGGGTAAGGGTTGCGGCGCGTGTAGAGGAACACGATCAGCGGGTTGCTCACCAGTGCCACGAAGAGCATGCAGCCCAGCAGTACCGCGAGCAGTTGGGCGTAGTCGGCCAGGGCGCTCATGCCGGTGGAGGCGAAGGTGTTGGCGACCAGTCCGAAGATGCCCAGCGGGGCCAGGCGAATCACCCAGCGAACCAGGCCGGAGACCGCATCCGACAGATCGGCCAGCGAGCGGCGCGTGGTGTCGCTGGCGCGGCGCAGCAGCAGGCCGAGCCCGACGGCCCAGGCCAGGATGCCGATGAAGTTGGCATCGGTCAGGGCGTGGATGGGATTGTCCACCGCGCTCATGGCCAGGTTGCGCAGGATCTCGGCGACGCCGGTCGGCGGCGTGCCATCGGCCCGTGGGGCGTCGATGATCAGCGAGGTCGGGAACAGGAAGCTCGCCGCCACCGCGATCAGCGCGGCCACCAGCGTGCCGATCAGGTAGAGCATCAGCACGCCGCGCACCTGGGTCGGTTGGCCACGCTGGTGGCTGGCGATGGCCGCCATCACCAGCACGAAGACCAGAACCGGGGCGACCGCCTTGAGCGCGCCGATGAACAGATCGCCGAGAATGGCGACCGACGGCGCGATCGACGGCGCCAGGGTGGCGAGGAGCAGGCCGGCCGCGATCCCGATCAGGATCTGGGGGATGAGCCCGATACGGGGAAGAAGCGAGGAAGCGGTGCGGGTGTCGGAACTGGCGGACATGACTCTCTCTTGGGGTTGCCGAGGCGGCGTGGCCGCGAAGGGCGGCATTCTATCACCGCTGCTTCCGTCGAACTTCTCGAAAAACCTGTCCGTAGCTCAATCTTTAGTGTCATTCACCCATATCCGGCGGAGCGGGCGGTGAAAAAACGATGCGCTGTGGACGGGCGAGAGTGGTTACTCGCGACAGTATCGTCAGCGCCGCCAGAATGCCGGTGTGAACAGCACCAGGATGGTGAAGATCTCCAGTCTTCCGAGCATCATCGCCAGCACCAGGATCCACTTGGCGGCGCTGGGGATGTCGCCGTAGTCGGTCGAGACATCGCCCAGTCCCGGACCCAGGTTGTTGAGCGCCGAGCCGATCGCCGACCATGCCGTCACCTGGTCGAGGCCGGTTGCGAGCAGGGCCAGCAGCATCACCACGAACAGCATCATGTAGACGGAGAAGAAGCCCCAGACGGCTTCGGCGACGCCTTCGGAGATGCGCATCTTGCCGACCTTGACGGCAAACACGGCGTTGGGATGGATCAGTCGGTGAATCTCGCGGATGCCCTGCTTCAGGATCAGCAGGATGCGGATCACCTTCATGCCGCCACCGGCCGAGCCCGAGCAGGCGCCGACGAAGGCCGCCATGAACAGCATGATCGGCAGCACGCCGGGCCAAAGCGTGAAGTCGGCCACGCTGAAGCCCGAGGTAGTCGCCACCGAGACCGCTTCGAACAGCCCGTGCCGAAAACCGGTGGCGTCGTGATAGGTGCCGGTAGCGAACAAGGTGATGACGGTGATCGCGATCAACAGGCCCAGGAAGGTGACGAAGAAGCGAAACTCCGGGTCGCGGATGTACTGCAGCAGGCGTCGTTCCCGCCATACCGCGAAGTGCAGTCCGAAACTGACCGAGGAGGCGACCATGAAGAAGACGCAGATCATCTCGATCGTGGCACTGTTGAAGTGCGCGATGCTGGCGTCGTAGGTGGAGAACCCGCCGACGGCCACGGTGGCGAAGCTGTGGCCGATGGCGTCGAACCAGTTCATGCCCGCTCCCCAGTAGGCCAGCGCGCAGACGACGGTGAGGATCACGTAGATGTACCACAGCGCCTTGGCCGTCTCGGTGATCCGGGGCGTCAGCTTGGAGTCCTTCAGCGGGCCGGGGATCTCGGTCCGATAGAGCTGCATGCCGCCGATGCCCAGCGTCGGCAGGATCGCCACCGCGAGCACCACGATCCCCATGCCGCCCAGCCACTGCAGCTGCTGGCGGTAGAAGCGGATCGAGGCGGGCAGATGATCGATGCCGCTGAGCACCGTGGCACCGGTGGTCGTTAGGCCGGAGAAGGATTCGAAGACGGCGTCGGTGAACGACATCGACGGCGCATCGGAGACCATGAACGGGATCGTGCCGAACAGCCCGAGAACGCTCCAGAACAGCACCGTGATGATGAAGCCGTCACGCGTACGCAGTTCGCGCTTGGCACGACGGTTGGGCCAGTAGAGCAGCGCGCCGGTGACGATCGAGATCGCCATGCCGGCGCCGAAGGCGTGCCAGTTGCCGTCATGGAAGATCCGCGCGATGACCATCGGCGGCACCATGGTCAGGCTGAACACCATCAGCAGCAGCCCGACAATGCGGAGGATCACCAGTAGGCTCACGCGGCGTCCCCCACCGGTCGGGACGGGCAGGCGGTGTCGGATGAATGGACCATCAGAAAAAGGTCAGGCCGACCTGGAACAGCCGCTCGACGTCACGAATGCGTCGCTTGTCGACCACGAACAGGATCAGGTGATCGCCGCTCTCGATCATGACGTCGTCGTGGGCGATCAGCACTTCCTTGCCACGGACGATGGCGCCGATGCTGGTGCCGCTGGGCAGGTCGACCTCGCCGATGGTACGGCCGACCACCCGGGAGGAGCGCTTGTCGCCATGGGCGATCGCCTCGATCGCTTCGGCGGCGCCGCGGCGCAGCGAGTGGACGTTGACAATATCGCCACGACGAACGTGGGTGAGCAGGCTGCCGATGGTGGTCTGCTGGGGAGAGATCGCGATGTCGATCTCGCCGCCCTGGACCAGGTCCACGTAGGCGGCGTTGTTGATCAGCGTCAGCACCTTCTTGGCGCCCAGGCGCTTGGCCAGCATCGACGACATGATGTTGACCTCGTCGTCATTGGTGAGCGCGCAGTAGATGTCGCAGTCCTCGATGTTCTCCTCGAGCATCAGGCGCTTGCTGGTGGCGCTGCCGTGCAGCACCACGGTGCGGTCGAGCTTCTCGGAGAGCGCGCCGCAGCGGCCGAGATCGTGCTCGATGATCTTGACCTGATGCTTGTGCTCCAGCGTCTCCGCCAGGCGTTCGCCGATGTTGCCGCCGCCGGCGATCAGCACCCGCCGGAAGTCGCGGTCGACCTTGCGCAATTCGCCCATGACCGTGCGGATGTCGCGGCGCGCGGCGATGAAGAAGACTTCGTCGTCGGCCTCGATGACGGTGTCGCCGGTGGGGATGATCGGGCGATCGCGACGATAGATCGCGGCCACGCGGGTGTCGATGTTGGGCATGTGGCGACGCAGGAAGCCGAGCTCCTGCCCCACCAGCGGACCGCCGTAGTAGGCCTTGACCGCCACCAGCTGGGCCAGGCCGCTGGCGAAATCGAGCACCTGCAGCGCGCCGGGATATTCGATCAGGCGGCGGATGTGGTCGGTGACTACCTGCTCGGGGCTGATCAGCACGTCCACCGGGATGGCGTCGTTGGAGAACAGGCTCTTGCGCGTCAGATAGGCGGTCGAGCGCACGCGACCGATCTTGGTCGGCGTCCGGAACAGCGTGTGGGCCACCTGACAGGCGACCATGTTGATCTCGTCGGAGCTGGTCACCGCGATCAGCATGTCGGCGTCTTCGCCGCCGGCCTGACGCAGAATGTTGGGGTAGGATGCGGTACCGATCACCGTGCGGATATCGAGACGATTCTGCAGCTCGCGCAGTCGCTCCTCGTTGATATCCACCACCGTGATGTCGTTCTCTTCATTGGCCAGATGTTCTGCCAACGTACCGCCGACCTGACCGGCACCCAGAATAATAATTTTCATGCCAAACCATCACGGAAATACAGCGTACCGCCTGCCAGTTTACCCGGCCCCGGAGGATCGGAACGAAACCCGCCCGGCACCGAAATCAGCGCGTAGCATAACGAGCCGGGCCCCCGAATGACAGGACCGCGGACGACATCCCGTCCGCGGTCGCCGGCCGCGCCGCTCAATCCAGCGAGACACCCACCTTGATGGTCACCTGCCAGTGGGCCAGCTTGTCGTCCTCGAGGTGGCCGCGAGTCTCGGTGACCTCGAACCAGCGCATGCCGTGCAGCGTCTTGCCGGCTTTCTGCAGCGCGTTCTGGACGGCGTCCTCGATGCTGGTGGGAGAAGAACCGGTCAGTTCGATCTGCTTGTAGACGTGGTCGCTCATGAGACAGCTCCTTGGTTGGAAAGGCCCCGGCGATCATCGCCGGCGGCCGATGGCCCCTGGATTCCGTGGGGCGTCGGGAAATGTCCGGGGCACCGACAAGACTCGAGTCGCTGACGGTGCGCGGCCTGTCGATGATGCCTGGAACGGGCACGGCTCAGGCGTCGACGATCGCGATGCCCAGGGCCGAGAGCCGCTGCCGGGTCTCGTCGTCGGTCTCGAAGGTGACGGGGCGCGTCAACGACCACAGGAAATGGGTGTTGAAGCCCGCCGCTACCGCGTCCTCGGCGGTCCACAGCACGCAGACGTCCCGTGCCAGCCCGCAGAGATAGACGTCGGTGACGCGCCGGTCGCGAAGCCAGCCGGCGAGGCCGGTGGCGGGGCGGTGGCCGTCGGGGCCGACGTTGTTGCGAAAGGCGCTGTAGGAGTCGATGCCGGGATCGGTACCCTTGCGGATGATCGCATCGCAGCAGGACCAGTCGATGGCCGGGTGCAGGGCCGCGCCCTCGGTGCGCTGGATGCAGTGATCCGGCCACAGGGTCTGGGAGTGGCCGTAGAGGTCGATCGCCTCGAAGGGCTGGTGTGGCGGATGGCTGGAGGCGAACGAGACGTGTCTCGTCGGGTGCCAGTCCTGGGTGGCCACCACGTGGGCGAAGGCGTGCTGGGCGAGCAGCCACTCCAGCCCCAGCAGGATCTCGTCGCCCTCGGCGCAGGCCAGCGCGCCGCCTGGCATGAAGTCCGGCTGGACGTCGACGACGATCAGGGCGCTGTGCGGGGCGACGCCACCGAGTGCCAGCCCGGCGGGCTGCGTCTCGGTGATCGCCCTCTCGGTGGTCTGCGTCTCGGTAGTCTGCGTCTCGGTGGTCTGAATAGTATCGATGACCTCGTTGTCAGGCACGACAGGCGCTTCCCGGATGGCGGATTCGTCTTCAGTATCGAAGGCGGGCGGGGATGTCGCAAGTGCGGGCCGCCCCGACGTGTCGTGGTCTACGTCGGGGCGTCGCGCTATCCCGTTGGCGTGACTGTCGAGATGGGGACGACGGAGAGACGGTCAGGCGTGCTTGCGCAGCCGTGCATAGAAGAAGCCGTCGTGGCCTGTCGGTATCGGCAGCAGCTGCCGGCCATGGCCGGTTGGGCGGCCCCAGTCGAGCTCCCGGGGCATGTCGGCGTCGGCCTCCGGCGTGCGTGCCAGGAAGGCGTCGATCTGGGCTTCGTTTTCCGCCGGCAGCACCGAGCAGGTGGCGTAGAGCAGGACACCGCCCGGCGCGAGCTTGCTCCAAAGCGTATCCAGCAGACGCGATTGCAGCGCCGCCAGTTCGGCGATGTCGCTGTGGCGACGGGTCAGCTTGATATCCGGATGGCGTCGAATCACGCCGGTGCCGGAGCAAGGGGCGTCGAGCAGGATCGCATCGTACGGCTGGCCGTCCCACCATTCGCTGTCGGCTTTCGGATCGCTGGCATCGGCAGCCCGAAGCCTGGCGTCGAGACCCAGTCGCTGCAGCGTCGACGCGACCCGCTTCAGGCGCGACGGGTCGATGTCCAGCGCGGTGAGTTCAGGGGCGAAACGTTCGAGCAGGTGGGCCGTCTTGCCGCCGGGGGCGCTGCAGGCATCGAGCACGCGTTTACCTTCGGTATCGCCGAGAACCGGCGCCAGCAGGTCGGCACAGAGCTGGGCCGATTCGTCCTGGACGCTGACGTCGCCGTCGGCGAAGCCGGGCAACTGGGTCACGTCGCAGGCGGTCGCCAGCCGAACGCCGTCTTCGGCGAATTCGCAGGGTGTCGCGTCGAGCCCCGCGGTCTCGAGCCGTTTCAGGTAAGCCTCGCGGGTGACGCGACGCCGGTTGACGCGCAGCGTCATCGGCCCCGCCTCATTGTTGGCCTCGCAGATCGCGCGCCAGTCGTCAGGCCAGGCATCGCGGAACTCCAGCAGTAGCCACGCGGGATGCCACAGTGCGACCGGCGCGTCCTTGTCCACCTTGGCCTGCAGCGCCACCGACTCGCGCTGGAACCGGCGCAGGCAGCCATTGAGCACTTTCGTCGCCCACCCCTTGCCGAGCGCGCGCGCGGCGCCCGCCGTTTCGCTGACGGCGGCATGGGGCGGTACGCGCATATGGAGGATCTGGTACAGCCCGATCAGCAGCAGCGCCTGGATGTCGGTATCGCGCTGCTTCATGGGTTGGCGCAGCAGCTGGCCAGCCAGGGCATCGAGGCGTGGATGGGCGCGGCAGACGCCGTAGCAGAGCGCCTTGACGAAGCCTCGGTCGCGCTCCTTGATCACGCTGGCGGCCAGGTCGGCATCGAGACCGGAGAGCGACCCCTTGCCGTCGAGCACCGGTACCAGCAGTCGCGCGGCAAAGGCGCGGGTATCGCCAGGATTCATCGGTCGGCTTCCTTGGGCTGGCCCAGGCGCTGGCCGGGGCTGAGACGGGGATGGTTGGCGTTGAGCAGGTCGCGGGCCGCGAGCGGCTTGCCGCCCGGCATCTGCAACTGCGTCACGCGCAGGACGTCGCGGCCGTCATCGCCACAGGCGATGCGGATCGCGCCCGCGTCGGGTTCGAGCAGCGTGCCTGGCACGGTGTCCTTGCCGCTGGCTTCGGTTTCCGGGGTCGCGAACCATAGCCGCAGTGGCTCGCCGTCGAGCCGGGTCCAGGCCACCGGCCAGGGGTTGAAGGCGCGAATCCGGCGCGACAGCGCCGCCGCCGGCTGGCGAAAATCGAGCTCCGCCTCGGGCTTGGAGAGCTTGTTGGCGTAGGTGACGCCGGACGCCGGTTGCGGCGTGACACTCAGGCCGCCCTCGGCCAGCGCATCGACGCCCTCGACCAGTGTCCGGCCACCGAGCTCGGCAAGGCGATCATGGAGGTCACCGCCGGTGGTGGTGGCGTCGATGGGGGTCCGTTCGATCAGCAGCATGTCGCCGGTGTCGAGACCGGCATCCATCTGCATCAGGGTGATGCCGCTCTCGCTGTCGCCGGCCTCGATGGCGCGCTGGATCGGCGCCGCCCCGCGCCAGCGCGGCAACAGCGAGGCGTGCACGTTGAGACAGCCCAGCCGGGGAGTGTCGAGCACCGCCTGCGGCAGCAGCAGGCCATAGGCGACCACGACCATCACATCGGCAGCGAAGTCGGCCAGCCGTCGTTGGGCGTCCTCGTGCTTGAGGCTGAGCGGCTGTTCCACCGGCAGATCGTGCTCGAGCGCCAATGTCTTGACCGGACTGGGCGTGAGCTTGCGCCCCCGGCCGGCGGGGCGGTCCGGCTGGGTGTAGACGCCAACCACCCGATGGCGGGAGGCGAGCAGCGCCTTCAGGCTCTCGGCGGCGAAGTCGGGCGTACCGGCGAAGACGATCCGCAGCGACTGCCCTTCACGATGAGGCATTCGATAGGTTCCTGATGCTTGAAGATGAACGATGCCGGGGAATGACGAAAGGCCGGCGTCGCGGGGACGGCCGGCCTTGGAAAGCCCGCGGATCGACGAGGCAGGCGATCAGGCTTCCTGCTTCTGGCGCTTCTGCATCTTCTTGAGAATGCGGTCGCGCTTGAGCGGCGACAGGTAGTCGACGAACAGTACGCCTTCCAGGTGGTCGCATTCGTGCTGGATGCAGTGGGCCAGCAGGCCGTCGGCGTCCAGTTCGTAGCCGTTGCCGTCGCGATCGGTCGCCTTGAGATGAACGCGCAGCGCCCGCGGTACCTCGGCGTAGTAGTCGGGTATCGACAGGCAGCCTTCCTGCAGCGGCTCGCGCTCGTCGTCCAGCGGCTCGTAGCTCGGGTTGATCAGCACCAGCGGATCGTTGCGGTCGTCGCTGACGTCCATGACGATCACGCGCTGGTGAACGTCGATCTGCGTCGCTGCCAGACCGATGCCGGAGGCGTCGTACATCGTCGCCAGCATGTCGTCGACCAGAGTGCGGATGCCGTCGTCGACCTGATCGACCGGCGCGGCCTTGGTGCGCAGGCGCGGATCGGGGTATTGAAGAATGGTTCTGATGGCCATAGTCGTTTTGCGTGCCTATCGGCATGAGTGGCGTTAACTCACTATTGTAGATCGACAGCGTCGGCGGGGAAACCGCCGCGCCGGTTCGAGGCTCGCGAGCGACGATCCCGGGGTGCCGGACCCTCAAGTCCGGCGCTGCGGCGCCGATCTATGCAGCAATACCTCGAGGGAATCACCGGTGGGACGACGCCAATGATCAGTCTGGAGAGGGCGCGGCCGCGCCGCGGGCGCGCCATGATGTGGCGCTGGCTGCTGGCCGGCGGCGTGAGCATGATGGTGGCGCTGCCGACTCCGGCATGGGCGCTATCGCTCAAGGCGGACGCGCCCGCCCGGTACACCGTGCGCGAGGGCGACACGCTGTGGGGAATCGCCTCGCGCTTTCTCGATTCGCCGTGGCAGTGGCAGGCGCTGTGGCGTCAGAACCCGCAGCTGTCCTCGCCCCAGAAACTCTATCCCGGCGACCTGCTCAGACTCGACGCTGGCGCACCCCGGCTCTCCCTGGAGCGCGGGCGCGGCCAGACGGTGCGGCTCTCGCCCGGCGTGCGCCGGGCGCCGGCGCGGGATGCCGTGCCGGGTCTGCCGCTGGATCGCATCAAGGTCTTCCTCGACGCCTATCAGATCGTCGATCCCGCCATTCTCGATGACGCGCCGACGGTCGTTGCCGGGCAGTCGCAGCGGCTGCTGAGTGGCGCCGGCGACACGCTCTACGCGCATGGAGCCCTGCCGCCCGTGGGCACGACACTGGGCGTCTATCGGCCGGGAACCGATTATCGGATTCCCCTGCCGACCGCTGCCCCCCGTCAGGCGGCGCAACAGCCGGAGGCCGGGACGACGCCCGGTCAGGAGGCGCTCGGCCGGACGCTGCGAGGGCTGGAGCTGCGGCGGCTCGGACACGCCAAGGTGGTTCGAAGCGTGAACGAAGTCGGCGAGCTGGAAGTACAGGACGCGGTCCAGGAGATCCGCAGCGGCGACTATCTGCTGGCGCTGACCGAAGGCGGCATCGCGACTCGGTTCCAGCCGCGGGCGCCCGAGACACCGGTGGTCGCGACGATTCTTTCCGTCCCGGCCGGGGTGCGTTTCATCGGTCGCTACGATGTGGTGGCGATCGACCGCGGTCGCGCCGACGGACTCGAGACCGGGCACGTGCTGCAGGCGATGCGTCAGGGCGAACGCGTGCATGACGACAGTCGCGATGCCTGGGTGACGCTGCCGGATAGCGAGGCAGGGGCCGTGATGGTCTTCCGCGTCTTCGAACACCTGAGCTACGCCCTGGTCATGCGGGCGTCCCAGCCGCTGGCGGTGGGAGATCGCCTCGTCGTGCCGCGCGATCTTCGCGAGGCGGTGGCCATGGGAGAGGGCGCCTTGAGCGCGGCATCGACGACGGCGGCGTGCCGCCAGGCCGGCGAGTGCTCGCGGTGAGCCCGACGCTGCGCGACTGGCTGGCACTGAACGCGCTCCCCGGCCTGGGCCCGGTCCGGCTGGCGCCGCTGATGCGGCGATGGCGCGAGGGGGGCGACCTGGCATGGCCGCAGGGCTGGCTGGCGGCGCTACCCGCCAGCCTGGCCCAGCCGCTGCGGCTGTGGCTGGAACACCCCTCGCGTAGCCCGATCACGCCGGCAGTCGACGCGGCGATCGAGTGGGAGCGTGCCGACCCGCGGCGTCATCTGCTCCATCCCGGTCATCCGGTCTGGCCCGAGCTGCTGACCCAACTGCCGGACCCGCCGACGGTGCTGTGGGCCAAGGGAGAGCTCTCGGTACTCTCGCAGCCCGCCATGGCGATGGTCGGCACCCGGCGACCCACGCGGGAAGGGCAGGACAACGCCGTGCGTTTCGCCAGGGATCTCGTCGGCAAGGGATTCTGCATCGCCAGTGGCATGGCGCTGGGTATCGACGGCGCCGCACAGCGGGCGGCGCTGCAGGCCGGCGGCGCGACCATCGGCGTGCTGGGTTGCGGGGTGGACGTGATCTATCCGCCGCGTCATGCCCCGCTCTTCCGGGAGCTGTTGGAAGGGGCCGGGCTGCTGATCTCCGAACATCCGCCGGAGACGCGGGCCCATCCGCGCTTCTTTCCCCGACGCAACCGGCTGATCACGGGGCTCTCCCAGGGTGTACTGGTGGTGGAGGCCGCGGAGAAGAGCGGCTCGCTGGTGAGCGCGCGCCTGGCGCTGGAGCAGAACCGGGAGGTGTTCGCGATACCGGGGTCGATTCACAATCCCCAGTCCGAGGGTTGCCTGCGCCTGATCCGGCAGGGCGAGGCCGCGCTGGTGCGTCATGTGGAGGACATCGTGGGCGATCTCTCGCCCTGGCAGGTGCCGATATCCACCCCCGAGTCCGCCATCACGCCTCCATCCGACCCGCCGGGCCGGCCGCCGCGCCGACGGTCGGCTGCGCCCGGGCCGATGGGAGACGAGGTCGCCAGCCCGGCGCCGTCGACCGAGGCGGCGGCGATCGAGAGACCGGCGTCGCCGCTACTGGCGGCCCTCAGCGACGCACCGACGCCGGTGGATCTGCTGGTCGAGCTGACCGGGCTGTCCGTCGCCGACATCCAGTTGGGCCTGCTCGAACTCGAGCTCGATGGCTGGGTCGTCCAGACCACGGGCGGCTGGGTCAGGAGAGGGCGTTGACGCCCTCCCTGCTCGCCCCGGGCCAGGTTTCAGGGTGTCGGCCCGCCCCATACCTCGAGGTGATTGCGGCGAGCACGTGACTTCTGCTCGTCGCTCAGGCTCCAGTCCCCGCCGTAGATCGCTTCCTCCCACGCGCCGTAGGCGGGATTGGGCAGCACGATGTAGCGGCTGCCGAAAGCGTCAGCCTGGGCATTGACGGCGGCGCGTCGCGCCGCGGCGCTCTCGCGGTCGAATCCCTGGGAGAAATCCCCCAGATTGTCGCCCATCAGCAGCACGACCCAATGCGACTGCGCGACGCGCAGGCGCCTGGCCGTCTTGTCGCTCGAGTCGGTACGCGGCAGGAAGTGCTCGCCGTCGGCATCGGGGAAGCCGACCTGGCGCAGGTTGCGCAGCGTCGCCTCCGTTTCATTGTCGCGGCGGTTGGTGACGTAGAAGATCTCCACGCCCCGCGATGCGGCGTAGTCGAGAAAGGACTTCGCCCCCGGCATCGGTACCGCGCTGGCCTTCTCCACCCACTGGTGCCAGCTGTCGCTGGCGTAGTTCTCGTCGTTGGCGATCAGCCACGCCTCGTAGGGGCTGTTGTCGAGTACCGTCTCGTCGACATCGACGATGATCGCCGGCGGGCGCTGGGTCTGACTGCCAGGCGCGGCGAGCGCGCGGTCCAGGTTCATGCGGGCCAGGTTGAAGGCTTGGTGGCTGAGCGCGGCGTACTCGCCGGAGGACTGCATCCAGACCGTTGCCATCACCAGTTCGTCGGCGAGGGAGACTCGCGGGGCGGGCGGTTGCGCCGGCTGCTGGGCGCAGGCGGCGAGACCGCCGGTCAGCGCCAGCGAGAGGAGTATCGGGGGCAGCGATGAGCGGGGCATTGGCGGTTCCTTGATTGTCCTGTTCGGTCGATGAACATCCGCTCCCTCAATATGGCCGCCGCCAGGCGCCTTCGCCACCTCGAGCGGGTCTGGGGTGCGACGTTGGAGCACGGCCCGGCCGCTTGCCGGCGTGTTAGAATTCGGCCCATGGGCAGCAGCTCGACTGTCGTGGAAATGGCAGCCGGACTGTGGCGGAAGCAAGGCCCGGATGCCGGTGGAAGAGAGACCCAGGTTGTCCCAGAAGAGAGACCCAGGTTTTCCTAGAAGAGAGATCCAGGCTTTCCCAGATAGAGAGACCCAGATGCATCAAGATTTCTCGGCGGCGGTCTCCTCCCTGCGGCAGGGAGGGATCATCGCCTATCCGACCGAAGGGGTATGGGGGCTCGGCTGCGATCCGGACGATGAACGGGCGTTGGCGTCGCTGATCGCGCTCAAGGGGCGCGCCAGCGAAAAGGGCCTGATCCTGATCGCCGGCGACATCCGGCAGCTCTCGGACTGGCTCGAGGGCATCGACGAAGGCGCCCGGCAACGCCTCCTTGAGACCTGGCCGGGACCTCACACCTGGCTGATACCCGACAATGGCCGGGCCAGGCCGCTGCTGAGAGGACGTCATCCCACGCTGGCGGTTCGTGTCAGCGACCATCCGCTGGTGCAGCGGTTGTGCGCCGCCTGGGGGGGACCCGTGGTGTCGACCTCGGCCAATCGTGCGGGCGAAGCGCCGGCGATGAGCGCCGACGAAGTGCGCCGGACATTCGGCGGTGCGCTGGGTGCGATCGTCGATGGGCCGCTCGGTGGACGCGACCGGCCAAGCACCATCCGCGACCTGATGACCGGCCGGCTGCTGCGCGCCTGAAGGTGCCGGGCCGTGCGCAGCCGCAGTGCCGATGCCCGCCCTGAACTCATATTCTCCGGACCCGAAGGAACGATGACCGTGGCACATCCCCATCTCGAAAGCGTCAAGGACTATCTGCTCACGCTGCAGGATTCACTCTGCGACTCGCTAACGTCGCTCGACGGCGGCGGGCGGTTTCGCGAGGAGACCTGGGAGCGCGCCGAAGGGGGCGGCGGTCGCTCGCGGGTGATCGAGGAGGGGGCGCTGTTCGAAAAAGGCGGCGTCAATTTTTCCCATGTCCACGGCGAGAAACTGCCACCCTCGGCAACCGCCGCGCGCCCCGAGCTGGCGGGGCGCAGCTTTCACGCGGTGGGTGTCTCGTGGGTGCTGCACCCGCGGAATCCGCACGTGCCGACCGTGCATGGCAACGTGCGGTTCTTCATTGCCGACAAGGCGGGCGAAGAACCGGTATGGTGGTTCGGCGGCGGTTACGACCTGACGCCTTACTACCCCAGTCTCGAAGACACGAAACACTGGCACCGGGTTGCCGCCAGGGCCTGCGAACCGTTCGGCGAAGCGGTGTATCCCCGCTTCAAGGCGTGGTGCGACGAGTACTTCACGCTCAAGCATCGCGACGAGACCCGGGGGGTCGGCGGCCTGTTCTTCGATGACCTCAACGAGTGGCCGTTCGAGACCTGCTTCGCCTTCCAGCGCTCGGTGGGAGACAGCTTCCTGGAAGCGTTCGTGCCCATCGCCGAACGCCGTCGCGAGACACCCTTCGGGGAGCGGGAGCGGGAGTTCCAATCCTATCGTCGGGGCCGTTACGTCGAGTTCAATCTGGTATGGGACCGGGGCACCCTGTTCGGGCTGCAGAGCGGCGGGCGGACCGAATCGATCCTGATGTCGATGCCGCCGCTGGCGCGTTGGCAGTACCAGTGGGCGCCGCAGCCGGGCTCCGAGGAAGCGCGTCTGCTCGCCTATCTCCAGCCCCGCGACTGGCTGAATACCACCGAGGAGCCGTTACCCAAATGACCGACCGCTATGCCGTTTTCGGCAATCCCATTGGCCACTCGAAATCGCCACGCATTCACACCGCCTTCGCCGAGCAGACGGGCCAGAACCTGCGTTACGACGCCATCGAGGCACCCGTGACCGGATTCGCGGGCGCCTGGCGGGCGTTCGTCGATGCCGGCGGTCGGGGGGGCAACGTGACTGTGCCGTTCAAGCAGGAGGCGTTCGCGCTGGCCGACGTGCTGTCGCCGCGGGCGCAGCTCGCCGGCGCCGTGAACACGCTGCTGGTAGGCGACGATGGCAGGCTGTTCGGCGATACCACCGACGGTGTCGGCCTGGTCCGCGACCTGCACGCCCACGCTGCGCCGCTCGCTGGTGCTCGCGTCCTGCTGCTCGGCGCCGGAGGTGCCTCGCGCGGGGTGATCGAGCCGCTGCTGGAGGCCGGGATCGCGACGTTGACGGTGGCCAACCGCACCGTGTCGAAGGCCGAGACGCTGGCGGCGCTGTTCGCCGACAGGGGCGATGTCACCGGCTGCGGTTTCGATCGCATCGAGGGGCCGTTCGACCTGGTGGTCAATGCAACCAGCGCCAGTCTTGCCGGCGACCTGCCGCCGTTGCCGGATCGCCTTTTCGCGGCGGACGGCCTCGCCTACGACATGATGTATGCCGCCGAGCCGACCGTCTTCCTGCGTTGGTCCGCCGAGCGGGGCGCGCGGTCGGTCGATGGGCTCGGCATGCTGATCGAGCAGGCTGCCGAGTCCTTCTGGCTGTGGCGCCAGGTGCGGCCGGATACCGCACCGCTGCGGGAGCTACTGAGGCGAGAGTTGTAGCTTGGGGGTTTGGCGAGGCAACGAATTCGAGCAGGATCAGCTTATCACTGGCCGAGTCTCAACGATCCTTTGGCTCATGAATGCGAGGGGCAAGCCCCTCGCGCTCCCCTTTTTGACGCCCCAGACGACGAAACCCTGAACGCCAATCCCCCGTGCGCGGGTCGGCGCGAAAGGGCATCCCTGCCCAACGCGCCTCTTGCGTCATCCATGACGCAAGACCCGGCACGGGTGACTGTCGTCCAGCGTCGTCTGGAAGGCGTCATTGGGTGGAAACCCCGAGCGTATTGGCTCTTACCGGGAAACCGAACGCGAGAGGATCAAACCTTGCAGTTGGGCCGCTTGCCGTTGGCCCTGGCTTGCTCGTAGCGTGGCTGGGCTTCGCTGAGGCGATTGTCCAGGCCTTCCATCCGCTGCGAGTTGCTGGGGTGGGTGGACATCCAGGCCGGCGGCTCGCCCTGGCTGTTGGCAGCCATGTTCTGCCACAGCTGGATGCTGGCGCTGGGGTCGAATCCGGCATCCGCCATCAGGTCCAGCCCCACCAGGTCGGCTTCCGATTCCTGCTTGCGGGAGAACGGCAGAATGACGCCGTACTGCGCCCCCGCCCCCAGCAGCCCCATCACCTGTTCGCCACCCGCGCCTTGTAGCCCCGCCACCGTCTGCAGCACGGAGAGTCCGCTCTGCGTCGCTGCCTGGGTGGAAACCCGCTCGTTGGCGTGGTGCGCCAGCACGTGACCGACCTCGTGGCCGATGACCGCGGCCAGCTGATCCTGATTGGTGGCGACGTCGAGCAGTCCGGTGTTGACACCGATATAGCCGCCCGGCAGCGCGAAGGCGTTGGCGGTGTCGTCCTTGAACAGCTTGACCTCCCACTCGGAGATCCCGGCGCTGGCGGGGACCTCGGCGGTGATCGCCTTCGCCACGCACTGCACGTAGTTGGCCTGGGCGCCGCTGACCGTGGGCAGTTCCTGTTGGTACTGGGCAAAGCTCTGCTGGCCCATCTGCGCCAGCTCGTCGTCGGAATAGAAGGCCAACTGGTTGCGGCCCGTCGGCGAGGTGCTGCAGGCGCTCAGCAGGGCTGCGAGGCCGAGGGCGCCGATCAGCCGGGGGGAGGGTCTTCCTGACATGATGGTCTCCGAAACTCTCTGGTCATGCGTTGTTGGGGATGTCGATTGGCCCAAGATACCCGGCCTGGCAGGCCGGTCAAGCCGACGGGGCGCGCTGGTCGCCGTCGGCCGGCTCACCGATGTCCAGCGCCAGTGTCGGCGGCGTGACGATACCGTCGAGGGCGGCCGGTAGCGTGGGTGTCAAGGTGAGACGACTTCCCGCCGGCAGTTCGCCGTCGCGGCTCAATCGTCGGGCGAGCGACAGCAGGGACGAAACCCGCTCGGCCTTTGAGGAGAGGGCGTCGATCCCGCTCGGCTCCAGCGCGACGGGCAGGGTCACGGTGGTCGTCGCGCCGCCTTGCAGTGCAATGGGGTCGGTGACTTCGCCGGCGGTGGGTTCCGCGCCCGGCACCTGGAGCTGCCAGTCGAAGCCCTGAAGCGTGACCGACGGCGTTCCCGCCGGCAGCGCCATCGCCAGCGGCAGATCGACATTCACCGGCAGACCGGCCAATGCCAGCCCCGAGCTCAGCAGCGAGAGCTCGTCGATCCCTTCCAGGCCGGGTGAGAAGTGATAGTTGCCGATACGGACGTTCTCCACGCCCATCGACGACAGCGCGATTCGCCCCAGCATGAAGCCGACCTGAGGAAGCGCCAGGCAGCCACCGAGGGAGGCCGCCAGCAGCGGTACGGCGAGCAAACGGAAGCGGAACGCCATCGTCACTCCTTGGAATGCGGTGTGGGAGGAACGGGGAGGAGTGGCGGTGTCGCGACCTCACCCCATGGCCGATGACTCGGGCCGACCGAACGGGATGCGACTGGACCCGCGGATTCAGCCGGCACAAGATACTCCGTTTCCGGCAACCTGCAATCCTCCGGGGAGATCGATTTTCGTCGCTGTTTCCCCCCGGTCGTGAAGCCTCTTGCCGGAATCGTCTGGCCCAGTTCGTTTCAAGGAGAATCGAGGATGGATGGTGATTTGGCGCTACGTTTGAGCCGCTTGCTGGATCGTGTCGAGGGGTGGCTGCCCGAGCAGCCGCCAGCGGTCGACTGGGGGCGTGATGTCGCGGCCTTGTGGCAGTCCCACCCGCTTGGCGGGCAATTGGTCGCGGTATCCCCCCGGGATGGCGTCCGGCTGGACGATCTGATCGGGGTCGAGCGCCAGAAGCGCGCCCTGCTGGACAACACCCGCGCGTTCCTGAAGGGCTACCCCGCCAACCACGCCTTGCTGTGGGGCGCCCGCGGCAGCGGCAAATCGTCGATGGTGCGGGCCCTGCTCAACACGCTGGCCAACGAGGGGCTGCGGTTGATCCAGGTCGACCGTCACGACCTGGTCGCGCTGCCGATCCTGGTGCAGCGTCTGCGCGACCGCTCGGAGCGATTCGTCGTCTACTGCGACGATCTGTCGTTCGAGGGCAGCGACGATGCCTACAAGGCGTTGAAGAGCGTTCTCGACGGCACCCTGACCGGGCCACCTGACAATGTACTGCTCTACGCCACGTCGAATCGTCGTCATCTGTTGCCGGAGTCCATGGCCGACAATCAACAGACTCACCTGGTCGATGGCGAGCTGCACCATGGCGATGCGGTGGAGGAAAAGATCTCGCTGTCGGATCGGTTCGGCCTGTGGCTGGCGTTTCATCCGTTCGACCAGCAATCCTACCTCGAGACCTGCCGCCATTGGGTCGCGCACCTGGGAGGAGAGGATGCCTGGAGCGAGGCGGCCCGCGCCGAGGCGGTACGCTACGCGACACTGCGAGGCGTCCGCAGCGGTCGTGCCGCATGGCAATTCGCCTGTCAGTGGATCGGTTCGCAATCCATTCAACGGTCGACGGAGTAGCCGAATGAGTTACCCTCATGAAAAAGCATGAGTCGTGACGTGCTTGCGAACCGTTCATGAGGTGACACCCGGGTGAAGGTCTCTCGCTTACCGATATGGCTGATTGTGCTGGGCAGCGTCCTGCTGACGCTGTTCTTCGGCTGGATGCTGCTGCAGGCGTTGTTCAACGATCGCGAGGACTTTTCCCGGGACCTGGATTTTCAGTCCCGGGAGCAGGGGATCACCATCAACGCCTCCCGCGCGGGGCTCGAGCGCCGCGTCCAGCTGCTGGCAACCACGCTGGTCGCCAACCCGGTGGTTCGGGGGCTCATGGCGCAGGCCTCGGACCCGGTCTCGCCGGAGCGGCTGCAAGCGATCCGGACCCGGCTGCGCGAGAACCTCNNNCCCTACTGGAGGGCGCTGGAAGCGGGCAGCGCCCTGGAACTCAATCTCTTCNTGCCCGGTGACAGCGATGCGAATCCCTTCCTGAGCCTGCAGTCGAATGGCGCGCGCCGGGCATCCGGGGATAGCGACTATCTGCTGCGACGGAGCCTGGAGACCCGGGGTGCGGTCTACGGCATCGAGTTCGACGGTTCGCGAGCCACCACGGCCGGGATCGCGCCGATCTTCGGCCCGGAGGATGAGAAGAGCGATACCCTGGTCGGACTGCTGGAGGTGGAGTTGGCCGTCGTGCCCGATGTCGACAGGCTCTCCGACCAGTTGGAGAGCGGTGTCGCGATTCTCTCCCGTCAGGATGGCGTCGGCGAAGGTTCGGGCTCGTGGCGCGTGACCGACAGCTCCCAGAAGCTGATCGATGACTGGGTGTCACGACGCCAGGTGCCGGTCGTTCACGACCGGACGAACTGGTCCGTGGTCCAGGGAAACGACGGTCGTGGCTACCTGTTGACGCTGATCCCGCTGAGCCGGGCTGGCGACGACCGCTCGCGGGCGGTGGCGGCGGTCGCGGTCTGGAAGGACATCACGACCCAGCTCGAGCGTCGCGATGCGCTGATCGTCAGCACCTGGCTGCGCTGGGGGGTGGCATGGCTGATCGCCGAGGCCTGCCTGCTGTTGCTGCTGTGGGGCACGCGCCGCGTGACCCGTGACACCATGCTTCGTCACCAGCAGCGGCTCGAAGGGCAGAAATCGACGCTGGAGTCCCTCAATCGGAGGCTCGAGGCGCAGAAAGAGACGCTGCAGACCCTCAACGACATCGCTGCCCTGCAGGAGACCTCCTTCCAGCGCCTGGTGGAAAAGGCGCTGCAGCAGGGCGCCGAGCATCTCGGCATGCCCTTCGCCGTCGCCAACCGCATCGAGGGGGAGGACTACCTGATCCAGGCGGCCTACTCCATCGATCAGCGATTCGAGCCGGGACAGCACCTCAAGACCAGCGATACGTTCTGCGAGCTGACCATGGCCAGTGCCGATGTCGTCGCTTTTGCCGATGCCGACGAGGATGGCTACGGCGAGCATCGCTGTCGGCTGCGCTACGCGTTGAAGAGCTATATCGGCGCACCCATCTGGGTGCATGGTGAGCGCTACGGGGCGCTGGCGTTCAGCAGCGATCGGCCGCACCCACGGCAATTCGACGAGGTCGACAAGGAGTTCGTGCGGCTGCTGGCGCGCTGGATCGGCGCCACGCTGATGCGGTGGAGGGACGTCGAGGCGCGGGAAGAGTTGAGCAAGCGGCTGCGCAAGATCGCCTCCCAGACGCCGGGGATGATCTACCAGTACCGAATCGATGCCGAGGGTCGGCCGTCGTTCCCCTACGCCAGCGAGGCGATCAATTCGTTCTACGGGATCACGCCGGAGCAGGCCGCGCAGGACTCCTCCGCGGTGACCGAGACGATCCTCGAAGAGGATCGGGACAAGGTGCTTCGGTCGATCAACGAGTCCATGGAGAACCTGACGCCGTGGCATTGCGAGTATCGCATCCAGCGCCCCGACGGCCGGGTCATCTGGCTCGCCGGGCAGTCGATTCCCGAGCGCGAGGCGGATGGTGGCACGATATGGCATGGCTTCCTGCATGACGTGACCGATCGCAAGCGTGACGAGCGCCTCAAGGGTGAGTTCATCTCCACCGTCAGCCATGAGCTGCGCACGCCGCTGACCTCTATTTCCGGCGCGCTGGGACTGATTCAGGGCGGGGCCCTGGGCACGCCGCCGGATGCCATGCGCGGCATGCTGACGACCGCACACACCAACTCCCAGCGCCTGATCCTGCTGATCAACGATCTGCTCGACATGGAGAAACTGGTCGCCGGCAAGATGACGTTCCAGCTGCAGGAGCAGCCGCTGATGCCGCTGGTCGACCAGGCGATCGAGTCCAACCAGGCATACGCCGACCAGTTCCAGACCCGCTACGTGGTGACCGACCGCATGGATCGCGCGAGCGTCAACGTCGACCCCATGCGCCTGCAGCAGGTGATGAGCAATTTGCTCTCCAATGCGGCCAAGTTCTCCCCGCCGCACACGCAGGTCGAGGTTCGTGTCGAGCCGATCGGCGACCGGGCGAGGGTCAGCGTCATCGATCACGGCCCTGGCATTCCCGTCGAGTTTCACGATCGTATCTTCCAGAAGTTCTCCCAAGCCGACGCTTCCACCACGCGCAAGCAGGGCGGTACCGGCCTGGGCCTCGCCATCACGCGTGAACTCGTCGAGCGGATGCGGGGATCGATCAACTTCTTCTCGGAAGCCGGGCAGGGCGCCTGTTTCTTCTTCGAACTGCCCTGCAAGGAGATGATCCAGCAACCCGAATCCGACGCGACAGCGGAAGATCCGCAGGCGCGCGATGAGGCGAAGGAAGTCGATACCCTCGGATCGCGGCTGCTGATCGTCGAGGACGACCCGGATACCGCCGTGCTGCTGGCCACGCTGGTCAGGCACTGGGGCTATCAGGCAGAAACCGCCCACACCATCGGCGAGGCCCTGAAATGGCTCGAGCGCCGCAGTTTCGATGCCATCACCCTCGACCTGCTGCTGCCGGACGGCAATGGCCTGACGCTGCTGCGGCAGCTGCGCGAGCAGCCCCGCACCCGCGAGTTGCCGGTGTTGATCGTGTCGGCGGCCGCGGAAGAGGGGCAGCTCGAGATCGGCGGCCGCCTGGATGCCGTCGATTGGCTGGCCAAACCGCTCGACGAGAGACGGCTGGCCGGTGCGCTGCACAGTTCGCTGAGCCTGAGACCCCAGCGCGAGCGCATCCTGCATGTCGAGAGCGATGGCGAGTTGACCCATCGGGTGGCGCAACAGCTCGCCCCCAGCATGACCCTGGACGTGGCGCGTTCGCTGCAGGAGGCGCGCTACCTGCTGGACAGCCACGACTATGGCCTGATATCGCTGGATCTCACCGGGCCGCAATCCCCCGGCTGGGAGATCATCCCGATCCTGAGTCAATTGGCACGTCAGCCGGCCGTCATCATCCTGTCCGAGGAGGCGCTGGCCCCGACCCTGCTGGGGCGCATGGAAACGGCGATCGCCAGGCCCGGTCTCTCCGCCGAGGCGCTCATGGAAGCCTTCGGTCGCCAGCTCCAGGGCGCTGCGACCTCATCGGACGATCACAACGAGGAAACCCGCTGAGATGAAACCTCTTCAACGGATTCTGCATGTCGAGGACGATATCTCGATTCAGGAGGTGGCCAAGGTTGCGCTCGAGATCGTCGGCGGCTTCGAAGTCCGGAGTTGCGACGACGGTCAGTCTGCGATCTCACGCGCCGACGAGTGGCAGCCGGACCTGATTCTGCTCGATGTCATGATGCCGGGTATCGATGGCCCCACGACCTTGACCCGGTTGCGGGAGCAGGCATCCACGCGGGCGATCCCGGTGGTCTTCATGACGGCCAAGGTCCAGCCCAGCGAGATCGAGCACTATCGCGCCATTGGCGCCCTGGACGTGGTCATCAAGCCGTTCGACCCCATGACACTGTCGACACAGTTGCGGGAGATCTGGGAGCGGTCCCATGCAGGATAGCGACATACAGGCGCGGCTGTCGGCGCTCAAGGCGCAATACAGCCAGCGTCTCGGCGATGATCTGCAGACCCTCACTGCCCAGGCACGCGAGTTGAGCGCGCGCCAGAGCGTGCTCGATCCGGCGATGCTGGAGAAGTTGAGACAGGGGCTGCACCGGATCGCCGGCTCCGCGGGCACGTTCGGTTACGCCGAGTTGAGCCGGGATACGCGCGAAATGGAGATGTGGCTTCAGACCGCGATCGAGAGCGCGGTCTCGCCGACGCCGCCGATGCTCTCGGCGCTGCATGACCGCCTCCAGAGCAGTCATCGTCTGCTCGATAGCATCGCCACCGCCGGCGTGTCCGAACCGCAAGCCGCCTACGACCTCGTCAGCGGCGACCGTCCCATACGGATCGCGGTCATGGCGGATGGCGACACCGACTCCCTGATGCGTTCACTGACCGGATTCGGCTACGCGTGTCGCGAGCTCTCGTCCGGCGAGACGTGGCACGAGTGGCACGAGTGGCAGCCGGACGTCGTCATCGTCGATACGGCCAGGGCCGAAAGCGCCACCTGGCGCGATCGAATTGCCGGCATACCGCAGGCGGCGTTGATACTGCTGAGTGACGACAGCGGGTTCGATGCCCGTCTGCAGGCGGTTCGCGACGGCGCTCACGGCTTCTTCGCCCATCCTGTCGACGTGCCGTCCCTGGAGCGCCATCTCCGCCAACTGGTCAGCCTGCCTCAGCAGGACCCCTACCGGGTGCTGATCGTCGACGACGACGTCGAACTCGCCGAGCATTTTCGTCTGACGCTGAAAGCGGCCGGTATCGAGTCCCGGGTCATCGACGATCCCCGCGAGGTGCTGCGGGGCTTGCGGGACTTCGTGCCCGACCTGGTGCTGATCGACATCAACATGCCGGGGTGTTCCGGACCGGAACTGGCGCGCCTCATTCGCTTCGACGATGACTGGCTGCGAATTCCGCTGGTCTACCTGTCGGCGGAATCCGACGTTAACCGCCAGGCGCAGGCGCTGGCCCAGGCCGGCGACGATTTTCTAGTCAAGCCGATCGACGACGTGGCGCTGGTGGCTGCCGTCACGGCGCGGGCCCAGCGCTCCCGGCAGCTCAGTCTGGCGCTGGCCCGCGATGGCCTGACCGGCCTGATCAAGCACCCGGCGATCAAGGAGCTGATCGAGATCGAGCAGGCGCGCTCGGAGCGCACCGGATCGGAGGCCTGCGTGGTGATGATCGACATCGATCGCTTCAAGTCGATCAACGATACCCATGGCCACGGTACCGGCGACTATGTCATTCGCCTGCTCGCCAACCTGCTTCGTCAGCGCCTCCGCCGGGTCGATCACGTCGGCCGCTACGGCGGCGAGGAGTTCGTGGCGGTGCTGCCCTCCTGCTCGCTGGAACACGCCCGCGAGGCGATCGAGCGCATTCGGGTCAGCTTCTCGCAGCTCGAGTGCGTGGCAGCAAAGGGGACTTTCCAGGTCACGTTCAGCGCGGGGGTGGCAAGCACGCTCGACTGGCAGGATGCCGAGGCGCTGCTCGAGGCCGCCGATCGCGCGATGTACGAGGCCAAGCAGGGAGGAAGGAATCGNACCCGGGTCGCCNCTTCCCGGTAACGAACNNTGGNCCCGCNAGCGAGGCTCGGCGTTGGCGTCGCCTTGCCTCGCGCNGTGGATCAGCGGCGGTTCTTTCTNGCCTCGCGGGTTCGGCTCAGCTGGCGCTCGCGCGCCTTTTCCCGGTCGCTCGCGCCGGCCTGGTTGTCGTAGGGGTTGTTGCCCGAACGGAATTCGAATCGAATTGGCGTGCCTCGCACCTTCAGTACCTTGCGGAAGGTGTTGGTGAGATAACGCCTGTAGGCCTCTGGCAACGACGAGGTCTGGTTGCCGTGGACGACGATGATCGGCGGGTTGCTGCCGCCCTGGTGCGCCATGCGCAGCTTGGGGCGACGGCCATGGATCATCGGCGGCTGATGCTCGCTGACCGCATCCTGCAGGATCGAGGTCAGGCGGTTGGTCGACCAGTGGCTGTTGGCGCTGTCGAACGCCTTGTCCACCGACTTGTAGAGGTCGCCGACGCCGGTACCGTGCAAGGCCGAGATGAAGTGCAGCTCGGCGTAGTCGGCAAACCCGAGCCGACGCTTGATGTCCGAGCGCATCTTCTCCCGCGCTTCCCCTTCCAGGCCATCCCACTTGTTGACTGCCAGCACCAGCGCGCGTCCGCTGCTGAGCACGTAGTCGAGCAGGTGCATGTCCTGCTCCACCAGGCCGGTGCGGGCGTCCAGCACCATGATCGCGACGTGGCACTCCTTGATCGCTTCCAGGGTCTTGATGATCGAGAACTTTTCGGCGATCAGGCTGACGTTCTTGCGCCGCCGCACACCCGCGGTATCGACCAGCACATAAGGCTTGCCACGCCGCTCGAAGGGCACTTCGATGGCGTCGCGGGTGGTCCCGGCCTCGTCGAACACCACTACGCGCTCTTCGCCCAGCATGCGGTTGACCAGCGTCGACTTGCCGACGTTGGGCCGGCCGATGACGCCGATGTGGATGCCGGGGTGATGGCCAGCCGGGCCAGCGTTCGGATCGCGCTCGGGGAAGGGTTCCAGCACCTCGTCGATCAACGTGGTGACGTTGCGACCGTGGGAGGCGGCGATCGGGCGCGGATCACCCAGGCCGAGTGCCCAGAAGTCGGCCATCGCGGTGTGCTCCTCGAGGCCGTCGGTCTTGTTCACCACCAGCCAGGTCTTCTTCTGGTTGACGCGCAGGTGGTTGGCGATCGCCTGGTCGGCTGGCATCAGCCCGGCGCGTCCGTCGACCATGAACAGCACAATGTCGGCCTCGTCGATGGCGGTCAGCGACTGCTCCGCCATGGCCGCATCGATACCCTGCTCGTCGCCGCTGATGCCGCCGGTGTCGATCACGGTGTAGGTCTTGTCGCCGAGCTGGCCGCTACCGTATTTGCGGTCACGGGTCAGACCGGGGAAATCGGCCACCAGCGCGTCGCGAGTGCGTGTCAGGCGATTGAAAAGCGTCGACTTGCCGACGTTGGGTCGGCCAACCAGGGCGATAACGGGGTTCATGGCGATTCGCAAAAAAGGCGGTGACAAGGTGGACGGCCGGTGGGAGGGGCGGTGAGGGAGCCCGATACGACCGCTTGATAGCCGGGCATTCTAGCATGCGAAAAGCGTGAAGTCCGAACCCGGTCGCTTTCGTTCCTTCCAACGAACTCGGCCCCGCCAGAGCGGGGCCGAAGCGCTGACGCCGGTGCCGATCAGTTCTGGTCGGAAAGCGTCTTCAGGTCGTAGGCGACCAGGGTGCCATCGTTGCCCAGCGCATAGAGACGGCGATCGCCGGTGAGCAGGGGCAGTGTCAGGCCGTCGCCACCGACATGCACGCGCCCATTCATCTCGCCGGTGGCGGCATCGATGAGGTGGATGTAGCCCTGGTAGTCGCCCACCGCGATGTTGCCGTCGACGAACGACGGCGCGGTCAGCGAGCGGCCTTCGAGGGTGTCGGAATCCCACATCACCCGGCCGGTGTCGGCGTCGATCGCGATCACGTGGCTGGCCGCGTTGACCGTGAACAGATAGTTGCCGACGAGCAGCGGCGTCAGGTAGCTGGACTCCTCGTGTTCCCACAGCACCTTGCCGGAGGTGGCTTCCAGCGCCAGCAGGCGGCCGTTGTAGCTGGTCACGAATAGACGCCCGTCCTGGGTCAGTACCGGTTGGCCGTCGAGGTCGACGAGCTGGTCGACCTCGGTACGGCCCTTCGGCACGGCGACGCGCATGTCCCACAGCGGCTGACCGCTGCGATTGTCCAGCGTCACCAGGCGGCCGTTGGCGAAGCCGGCGAAGGAGACCGGCTCGATGACGCGGGGAGCGCCGGTGCCGCGCAGCGTCAGTGCCGGCTGCGAGCTGGAGTAGACCCACCGCTCGTCGCCATCCAGCCGGTTGAGCGCGGTGACGGCGCCGTCGACGCTCTGTACCACCACCAGCTCGCTGTTGACCTGGGGAGCGGCCAGCACCTCGCTGGAGACCCGCGATTTCCAGTCGACGCTGCCGTCCTTGCGATCCACGGCCAGCACCTCGCCGTTGCGCGTGCCGATGTAGAGACGGCCACCGTCGGCGCCGATGCCGCTGGAGATGGGCGTCCCCAACTCGACCTCCCACTGGGTGTCGCCGCTTTCGGTATCGATCGCACGCAGATCGCCGGTTTCGTCGACGGCATAGAGGGTCCCGTCGTCGACGATCGGCGTGAGCGGATAGCGGGCGCGGCCCAGCCCTTCGCCGATACCCTGGTCCCAGCGCTCTTCGAGGCTGACCTTGGGGGTGAAGTCCTGGAGCTCCTTGGGGGGGTACTGCGGTTCGACGCTACCGGCACAACCGGCCAGCAGTGTGGCGGTCAGTCCCAGGGGCAGAAGTAGGTGAGTCAGTTTCATCAGGTGGCGTCCTCCGCACCGAGATCGTCTAGCTTGAGCTGCAGGCCGTAGATCGTCTGGTCAGCATCCTGGGCCAGACTTTGCGCCTGTCGATAGGCCTTGCGCGCATCGTCCGGGCGTTCCAGCGCGACGAAGGCGTCGCCGAGGACGTTCTGGCGCTGCGCCTCGAGCGCACCTGGCACGGCTTCCTCGAGTGTCTTCAGCGCCGCGTCCGGATCGTCGCTGGCGATCTGAAGACGCGCCAGGTCGATGCGTGCCAGGCCCTTCATGTAGGGGCGATCGCTGCCGTCGGCGACATCGTTGAGCGCCTGGCGAGCGCGGTCCGTGTCGTCGGCGCCGATGGCGATCTTGGCTTCCAGCAGGCCGGCCAGGTCGGCGTAGAGCGTACTGCCATGATCGCTCTGCAAGCCATCCGCCAGGCTGAAGGCCTGCGTGCGGGCGTTGTCGTCGAGCGTGTCGCTGCTGGCGATGGCGATCAGCTGCTGGTAGGCATTGGACGCCTCGGCGGACTGGCCTGCCTCATAGCGCTGCCAGGCATGCCAGCCGAAGACGCCGGCGGCGGCGACGGCGATACCCACCAGCAGCGCGCTGCCGTTCGACTTCCACCACTGTTTGATCGCGTCCAGTTGCTCTTCTTCGGTCCTAAGCTCCGCCACGGGCGGTCTCCTTCTGCGTTCGTCGGCAGTCATGCGGCTGCCGGTACCCGTTCAGGCTTCAGGGGAACTGGCGGTCCAGCCAGGCAATGGCGTCGTCCAGTTCGAGTGTCTGCTGCTCGCCATCCTCGCGCAGCGGCTTGATCGTCAGGCAGCCCTTTTCGATCTCGTCCTCGCCGAGGATCAGCGCGACCCGGGCGCCGCTGCGATCGGCCCGACGAATCTGGCTCTTGAAGCTGCCGCCGCCGCAGTGTACCTGAAGTCGCAGCGCTGGCAGAGCATCGCGGAGGCGCTCGCCGAGCCCTATCGCGTTGCGCTCCGCCGAATCGCCCATCGCCAGCAGATAGGCGTCGGCGCCGCCGTGGGCTTCCGCGGGGATCAGGTCGAGGGTATCGAGCAGCAGCATGAGGCGCTCGAGGCCGATGGCGAAACCGACGCCCGGCGTCGGTTTGCCGCCGAGCTGTTCGACCAGGCCGTCGTAGCGCCCGCCGCCGCAGACGGTGCCCTGGCTGCCGAGGGCGGTGGTGGTCCACTCGAACACGGTGCGCGAGTAGTAGTCGAGCCCACGGACCAGCCGGGGGTTGATGCGATAGCCGACACCGGCGGCATCGAGCGTCGATTTCAACTGCTCGAAATGCTGGCGGGAGGCGTCGTCGAGGTGGTCCAGCAACTGCGGCGCCCCGGCCAGCATCTCGGCCATGGCGGGGTTCTTGGAGTCCAGGATCCGCAACGGATTGGTCGTCAGCCGGCGCAGGGAATCCTCGTCGAGCACCTCGCGATGGGACTCGAAATAGGCGACCAGGGAGTCGCGATAGGCGGCGCGCGCCTCCGGCGTACCCAGTGAATTGAGTTCGAGGGTGACGTGTTCGGCCATGCCGAGCTGGCGCCAGAGACGAGCGGAGAGCAGGATGATCTCGGCGTCGATATCGGGGCCGGCCATGCCGTAGGCCTCGATGCCGACCTGGTGGAACTGGCGGTAGCGGCCCTTCTGCGGACGCTCGTAGCGGAACATCGGCCCCATGTACCAAAGCCGCTGCGTCTGGTTGTGCAGCAGGCCATGTTCCATCGCCGCTCGCACGACGGCAGCGGTGTTTTCCGGGCGCAGCGTCAGGCTTTCGCCATTGCGGTCGTCGAAGGTGTACATCTCCTTTTCGACCACGTCGGTCGCCTCGCCGATGGAGCGGGCGAAGAGGGCGGTCTGTTCGACGATCGGGGTGCGGATCTCGCGGTAATCGTAGCGGTCCACCAGTGAGCGCAGCTGCCGCTCGAGATACTGCCACGCGGGCGACCGATCCGGCAGCAGATCGTTCATGCCGCGAATGGCCTGTAGTTTGTTGCTCAACTGACACTCCTGCCTATAGCAAAACGCCGCAGGCACCCGCCTGGGCGTTCGTCGGTTACTCTCTGATGGTGAGCCGCGGGGCGTCAAGCCTCACGGTCACGCATGCGAGCTCGTGCGCGCTGGATTCACGCCTCGCGGGCGATCAGGTCGCCTGCGCGGCTCTCTTTCTCTTTCGCCTTCTCGCGGATCAGCGCTTCGAGGTCGTCGACGAGATGATCGTTGCGCAGCTTGCTCGCCGGCTTGCCGTCGATGTAGACCAGGTTGGCCGGGCTGCCGCCGGTGAGACCGATGTCGGTCTCCTTGGCTTCGCCGGGGCCGTTGACCACGCAGCCGATGACCGAGACGTTCAGCGGCGTCATGATGTCCTCGAGGCGCTCCTCGAGGGCGTTCATGGTCGCAATGACATCGAAGTTCTGGCGCGAGCAGCTGGGGCAGGCGATGAAGTTGATGCCCTTGGCGCGCAGCTTGAGGCTCTTCAGCATATCGAAGCCGACCTTGATCTCCTCCACCGGATCGGCGGCCAGGGAGACGCGGATGGTATCGCCGATACCATCCATCAGCAGCATGCCGAGGCCGATGGAGGACTTCACCGTGCCGGAGCGCAGGCCGCCGGCTTCGGTGATGCCCAGATGCAGCGGCTGCTCGATCTGCTTGGCCAGCAGCCGGTAGGCGGCCACCGCCATGAACACGTCGCTGGCCTTGACGCTGACCTTGAAGTCGGGGAAGTCGAGCCGGTCGAGATGGTCGATGTGGCGCATGGCCGACTCGACCAGCGCCTCCGGGGTCGGCTCGCCATACTTCTTCTGCAGATCCTTCTCCAGCGAACCGGCATTGACGCCGATACGGATCGGGATGCCGTGATGGCGCGCCGCGTCGACCACCGCCCGCACACGATCCTCGCGGCCGATGTTGCCGGGGTTGATGCGCAGGCAGTCGACCCCGAGCTCGGCCACCCGCAGGGCGATCTTGTAATCGAAATGGATATCCGCCACCAGCGGAACGCTGACCTGGCGCTTGATCTTGCCGAAGGCTTCGGCGGCGTCCATGTCCGGTACCGAGACGCGCACGATGTCGGCGCCGGCCTGTTGAAGGCGCTGGATCTGGGCGACGGTGGCGGCGACGTCGTTGGTGTCGGTATTGGTCATGCTCTGGACGGCAATCGGCGCGCCGCCACCGACGGGGACATCACCGACATGGATCTGTCGGGAGGTTCGGCGGGTGATCGGAGATGGCATATTCATGGCGCTTCTCAGTCTCCCAGGGTAAAGCGGGCGACGTTGTTGCCGCCCGTGTATTGGCTCAGATCGACCGATTCACCGCGGTACCGGAGCCTCACGCCGCTGGCGTTGCCGATGGTCAGCCGGAAGGGGGGATCGCCTTCCGCGCTCGCCTGACTGCCGGCGGACTGCAGACCACTGAAAATCCGGTCGTCGTTGGCATCGTAGATCTCTGTCCATGACTCTTCGTTGAAAGTCAGGGAGAGCGTATCGTCGCTGGCCGCGGCTGGCGTCGCCTCATCATCGGACGGCGCCGTGGAAGCCGTGGAAGACGCGACCACATCGTTGGCCGTCGAGCCGAGCTGCTGGGCCTGGCGTTCGTCACCACTCGGCGTCGTCGTCTCCGCCGACGCGGAAACGCCGGTGTCATTGCCGGCACCGCTATCCGTGGACCCGGCGCCGTCCGTCGAGGCGTCAGCCCCGGCCGACGGCGTGTTCTGCTGTGTGGGCAGCGGCGGCAGTTGCGTATCGGTGTTGGGCGTCATCGCCGAGCTTTCCGTATCCGGCGCTTGTGCGGAAGCGCCGGCGCCATCGTCGTTCAGACGGTCGACGGTGATCGGGCTGTCATCGCTCCCGCCTCCGAAGATCTCGTTGCCCTCACGGCTCTGCCACCACAGCAACGTCAGCGAAATCAGGCCGACGATGACCAGTAGCGTGAACAGGCGAAAGATCCAGGCGCCGACCCGGGAGGGCGCGCGCGCGGTGTGCACCGGGGCCAGTTTTCGTTCCATGTCGCCGCGACCGTGCTTGGCGTCGTAGGCCCCGACGACCCGGGTCTCGTCGATACCCAGCAAGCGCGCATAGGCCCGCACGTAACCCCGCCGATAAGCGGCGATGGGGACCTGGTCGAAGCGGTCCTCCTCGAGGCCCGTGACCACGATCGGCCGCAGATTCAGCTGCAGCGCGACGTCTTCGAGACTGAGTCCCTGACGCTCGCGCTCGCTTCGGAGCATGTCGCCTGCCGTTTCGGAAGAGAGGCCGGGCGCGTCGTGTTGCTTGGTCGATGGTTCGTTCATTTCGCTCATTGGCGAAAATCCTTCTGATCTCTTCCCGAGTCAGGACTCGAGTACGGGGTCTGTTGGCCTCAGGCGCCGCCCAACTGCTGACGGTAAAAGGCGGCACGCGCCGAGTCCCCCTGGGCGCTGGCGATCTCGCTTGCCAGGCGCAGGCTCTCGGCGTTGGTGCCGGCCACGGTGAAATAACGCTGCAAGCGTTCCCAGGCGCGTTCGTTGTTACCCTGCGTATGATCGATGCGAGCCAGGGCCAGCAGGCTGCGGGCGTCCCGCGCGTCGATATCGAGCGCGCGCTCGTAAGACCGGCGAGCTGCAGTCGCATCGCCGCTGGCCATCTCGCATTGGCCCAGATTCGCAAAAAGCTGGGCCCGATTGGTATAGGTGATATCTTCACTGGCGACGCTCAACTGCTCGCACGCCTTGGCGTACTCGCCGCGCTGATACAGCAGTGCCGCGTAGTTGTTGCGTATGCGCGTGGCCTTGGGTTCGGCGTTCAGCGCTTGCTGGAAGAACCGGTCCGCCAGGTCGAGATCGTTCTGGCGCTGATAGAGCAGCGCCAGTCCCTCGAGCGCACCGCTGTCCCGGGCGTCCAGGCTCAGCGCGTGCTCGAGGGCCTGCTGCGCACGGGGCAGGTTGCCTTCGGCGAGATAGGCCTTGCCGAGTCGCGTGTAGGCTGCCGCCGCATCCTCGGGGCTGTCCTGCTTCGGTCCGTTGGACGAGACCGCCGTGGCGCAGCCGCCCAATAGACACACCAAGCCCATCGCGATACATAGCGGCCGTATCGAAAATGGACGAGGTTGGCGAGTCATTCACGGCTCTCCCAGGTTACGGGATGGCGACGAACCGAAGGTCGAATCCCGAGCAACTGATAACAAAGCGGTTTTGGGGCCCCCATCAAAGCGCCGGACCGGAGCGAAGTCAAGGTGACGCCCGTTTGGCCCGAGGCCAATCGGCGTGCGCTCCACCGCCTCCGGCGAACGCGCCAATTCAGTCGGCGTCCAGTTGGATCGACTGGATATAGCGCTCGTGCCGTTTGGTGCGATCCTTGACCTTGCCCACCAGTTGCCCGCAGGCCGCATCGATGTCGTCGCCCCGGGTCGTACGCACCATCGCGGTGTGTCCGAGCTCGTAGAGCCAGCTCTGGAAGCGCATGACCTGATTGCGCGACGGCTTCTCGTATCCCGAATGGGGAAACGGATTGAAGGGGATCAGGTTGATCTTGCACGGCAGCTCGTCGAGCAGTGCGACGAGTTCCTGGGCATGCACCTGCTGGTCGTTGACGTCCTTGATCAGGGTGTACTCGATGGTGATGTGACGCGCATCGCCGCACTTGGCGAGGTAGCGCTGGCACGAATCGAGCAGCTTGCGAATGTTGTACTTGCGATTGAGCGGCACCAGTTCGTTGCGCAATTCGTCGTTGGCGGCGTGCAACGAGATGGCCAGGCTCACGTCGATATCGTCGCCCAGCTTGTCGATCATCGGTACGACGCCGGAGGTGGATAGCGTCACCCGGCGCTTTGACAGACCGTAGGCGTTGTCGTCGAGCATCAGCTTCATCGACGGCACCACGTTGTCGTAATTGAGCAGAGGCTCGCCCATGCCCATCATCACCACGTTGGTGATGGCGCGGCGTCCGTCCGGTGCGCTCATGCGACCGCCGGCCCGCTGCTGCGCGACCCAGACCTGGCCGATGATCTCGGCGCTGGTCAGGTTGCGCTGGAACCCCTGCTTGCCGGTGGAGCAGAAGCTGCAGTCCAGCGAGCAGCCCACCTGCGACGACACGCAGAGCGTGCGACGCGTGCCGCTGTCGGCCGGAATCAGCACGGTTTCGACGTAGCTGCCATCCTCGACCTCGAGCACCCACTTGCGGGTGCCGTCGCTGGAGGTCCCTTCGTAGACCACGCTCGGGCCACGGATCTCGGCGTGTTCTGCCAGTCGGGCACGCAGCGGCTTGGAGAGATTGGTCATCGACTCGAAGTCGTCGCAACCTTCCTGGTGGATCCACTTCATGACCTGGGCAGCGCGAAATTTCTTCTCGCCCAGAGAGACGAAAAACGCCTCCATCTGCTCGCGAGAGAGCCCCAGTAGATTGGTGCGCGGGGTAGCGGTAGCAGCGCTCATAGCAACGGCATCGGCTCGAGAGTGGCGGGGGGTCCGAAGACGGGGAGGACCGACCGGCGCAAGAGGCCGGTCGGTCGACGAATCAGCTGCGCGAGCAGAGTTCGTCGTCCTTGAAGAAGTAGTCGATTTCGCGGGCGGCGGATTCCGGCGCGTCGGAACCGTGCGCGGCGTTGGCATCGATGGACGACGCGAAATCGGCGCGAATGGTGCCCGGGGCGGCTTCCTTCGGGTTGGTGGCGCCCATCAGCTCGCGGTTCTTGGCAATCGCGCCTTCGCCTTCGAGGACCTGGACCATCACCGGGCCGGAGGTCATGAAGCTGACCAGGTCGGCGAAGAAGCCACGCTCCTTGTGCTCGGCGTAGAAGCCTTCGGCCTGCTCCTTGGAGAGGTGCAGCATCTTGGCGCCAACGATCTGCAGGCCCGCTTTCTCGAACCGGCTGTAGATGTCGCCGATCACGTTCTTGGCAACGGCATCGGGCTTGATGATGGAGAGCGTACGCTCGGTGGCCATGACTTCGGTCTCCTGGCTGTGGTGAATCACTCGCGATCGTCGCGAACGAAAAAGTGATGAAGATGCGAGACGACGCGCCCCTGACCGATCGCATCGTCAGGTGGCGCGCCGTCCGAAATCGTCGCTGGCCGGGGTGGCGGGCACTTGCGAGGTGCCGACACGCCAGCCGAAAAATCGCGCCATTGTAGCGCAACCCCGCGACCGACGCACCCCGGGCGTCACCGCGCCGGGGCCGGGACGGCATGGATGCGGAGGTGGTTCAGACGTTGAAACTCTCGCCACAGCCACACTCGTCGGTCACGTTGGGATTGTTGAAGCGGAAGAAGCGGTTGAGCCCTTCGCTGACATAGTCCACCTCGGTGCCGTCGAGGATCGCCAGCGCGTCCTTGTCCACCAGCACCTTGACGCCGCGTTCCTCGAACGCGATATCGCCGTCGCGCAGGTCGTCGGCGATGTCGAGCACGTAGCTGTAACCGGAGCAGCCGCTCGGCTTGACCGCCACGCGTAGCCCCAGGCCGCTGCCTCGCTCCTCCAGGACATGACGAATCTGGGTGGCGGCGGATTCACTGATGGTGATGTTCTGCATGATATTTCTCCTTGCCGGAAGGGAGCGGCGCTGGCGCCGTTCCCCTAGCGATGACTGAGGGCGGCGGATTTCGACGGCTGACGCAAGCCGTTCAGGGCGCGGCTTATGTCGGCCACGGCCGCGTCGATCTCTTCGAGGGAGGTGAACCGGCCAAAGCTGAAGCGGATCGAAGCCAGTGCCTGGGAGTGCGGCACGCCGATCCCCTTGAGCACGTAGGAGGGCTCCACGCTGGCCGAGTTGCACGCCGACCCGGTGGATACGGCGAGTCCGCGCAGCGCCATCAGCAGCGATTCGCCATCCACGCCGTCGAAGGCGAGATTGACGATGTTGGGCACGGACCGGTCCTGCGGCGAGTGGTTGTGGATGCCGCCGCAGTCGGCCAGCCCGTCGAGGAACCGCTGGCGCAGTGCACGGACGTGTTCGCCGTCGGCATCGCCCTCGTCGCGTGCCAGCGCGCACGCCTCGCCCATGCCCACGATCTGGTGGGTGGGCAGGGTGCCGGAACGCATGCCCCGTTCGTGACCGCCGCCGTGGATCAGCGCCTCGATGCGCAGTTCCGGGTCGCGGCGAACGTAGAGGGCACCGATGCCCTTGGGACCGTAGACCTTGTGTGCCGATAGCGACATCAGGTCGATACCCATCGCGCCGACATCCAGCGCCAACCGGCCGGTGGCCTGAGCGGCGTCGACGTGAAAGCGTGCGCCGAACTCGTGGGCGACGGCCGCCAGGCCGGTGAGGTCGTTGACGCTGCCCAGTTCGTTGTTGACCGCCATCAGCGAGACCAGGACGGTGTCCTGGCGCATCGCCTCGCGCAACTGCTGTGGCGTGATCAGGCCATCGTGTCCCGGTGTCAGCCAGGTGACCTCGAAGCCTTCCGCTTCCAGTGCGATCGCGGTATCCACGATCGCCTTGTGTTCGATGATCGAGGTGACCAGATGGCGACCGCGGCCGCGGTTGGCACGCATGAAGCCGGTCAGCGCCAGGTTGTCGGCCTCGGTGGCACCGGAGGTCCAGACGATCTCGCGCGGATCCGCGCCGATCAGGTCGGCGACCTGGCGGCGGGCGTTCTCCACCGCCTGTTCGGCCAGCCATCCGGGCATGTGGCTGCGCGACGCCGGGTTGGCGTAGACCCCGTCCAGCGTCAGATGACGCATCATCTGCTCGGCCACCCGCGGATCGGTGGGGGTGGTGGCGGCGTAATCGAGATAAATCGGAGCGCTCATGGCACGGAAGATCTCTGGCAGTCGGTCGAAATGGCGTCGGACGCGTTATGCTGAAGTGTAGTCGCTGGACGACCCGGCTAGCGCGTCGACACCGCAATCGTGGCACCGTGGTCGGCGAAGGCGTCGGGTTCGGGGCGGGCGGTACCGCGAGCCTGTTCCCGGCGCACCAGTTCCTGCAGGCTGATATCGCTCAGGAAGCGCTGAATCTCGTCCGACAGATCGCACCACAGGTGATGGGTGATGCACTTGCTGCCCCGATGGCAGTCCGCCTGCCCCTGGCAGCGGGTGGCATCGACCGATTCGTTGACCGCATCGATCACGCCCGCCACGGAGATGTCCGCCGGCGCACGACCCAGCAGGTAACCGCCGCCCGGCCCGCGCACGCTGCTGACGAGTTGGGCCCGCCGCAGTCGCGCGAACAGCTGCTCCAGGTAGGAGAGCGAGATGTCCTGGCGCTTGGAGATGTCCGCCAGGCACACCGGCCCCTGATCGGCATTGAGGGCCAGATCGAGCATCGCGGTCACGGCGTAACGCCCTTTGGTGGTCAAACGCATCGGCGGGTATCGGCTGTCGCTGCATCGGTGCCGGCATTATGGAAAAACCCAGTAAGACGGTCAACCATTCGGCTGAAGGCGGCCGGAAAACGCGCGGCGTGCTCCGGCGATGTCAGGGTCTTTCGCGCAGGCGCTTGTCGATCGTGCCGAGAATGCCGCGCAGGATGTTCATCTCCATCGAATCGAGATGGGCGCGCAGGAACAGCCGGCGCAGACGTGCCATCAACTGGCGGGGATTGTCCGGGTCGTGGAAATCGATCGCCGTCAGCGTGCTCTCGAGATGGACGAAGAAGCGCTCGAGATCGGCATGGGTCGCCGGCGGGTTGTCCCACTCGACGCCGAAGGGCTGATCCATCTCGCCGGTCGTGGTGTTCACCGCAGGCGTGGCGGTCTCGTCCATGGCCAGAAACGCCTGGCGGCACTCGTAGGCGAGCACCTGCACGGCGGCGGCCAGGTTGAGCGAACTGAAGTCCGGATTGGTCGGGATGTGCACGTGCTGATGGCAGCGCTGCAGCTCGGCGTTGGTCAGGCCGGTATCCTCGCGACCGAACACCAGTGCGACTCGGGCGCCATCGGAGGCCAGCGCTTGCGGCAGGCCTTCCGCCAAGGCGCGCGGGCTGACCATCGGCCACGGCAGATGGCGCGATCGCGCGCTGGCACCGACCACCAGCGTGCAGTCGGCGACGGCTGTTTCGAGTGCGTCGAATTGCCGCGCGGCATCGACCAGGGTGTTGGCGCCGGAGGCGCGCGAGTATGCCTCCTGGTCCCTGGGGTCGCAGCGCGGGGTGACCAGGGCGAGATCTTCGAGGCCCATGTTGCGCATGGCGCGCGCGGCGGCACCGATATTGCCGGGGTGGCTGGTACCGATGAGGACGATACGAATTCGGTCGAGCATGTCGAGCATAGAGAAGGCGGACATCAGGCAGTGTGGAAACCGGGAAAACCCGCAGTCTAACATGACTGGAGAGGGGCGCTTCTGCTAGACTGCGCGGCGTTCTTTAACAGCTTCCGACACCCCAAGGCCAGATCCATGCATCCGATGGTTCAATATGCGCTGCGTGCCGCTCGCAGCGCCGCTGAGCAATTCGTTCGTATCCGTGACCGTCTCGAGGTCAATCATGACGAGCACGCGACCGCCAGTCTGCTCGAGGATACGGCGCGCAACGCCGAGACGCTGATCGTGCATCAGCTCACCCGCGGTTATCCGCAGCACGGTATCTCCGGGCGCTATACCCCTTATCGCGAGGGCAAGGGCACCGACAAGGAGACCGTGTGGCACATCGAGCCGATCCACGGCGAGTCCAACCTCGGTGTGGCGAGCCGGCAGTTCGCGATTTCGATGGTGTGCCTGGTCAAGGGGCGTCCGGAACACGCGGTGATCGTGTCGCCGTTCAGCGATGACGAGTTCCTGATCAGTCGCGGCCGCGGAGCCCAGGGCAACGGCAAACGCCTGCGCGCGTCCAAGACGGTCGGCATCAACGGCGCCAGGGTCGCGCTGGCCTGGCCGACCCAGGAAGCCCGCTCGCGCTGGCTGCCTCAGTATCTCGGCGTGGTCGAACGACTCGGGCCGCAGATCGATACCCTGACCGGTTCCGGCTGTGCGCTCCTCGACATGATCGAATTCGCCTCCGGCCGCGCCGACGCGGTGTTCGTGTTCGGGCTGGAAGAGCAGGATCGCTTGGTCGGTTCGCTGATGCTGAAGGAGGCCGGCGCCTTGACCGGTGCCCTCGACGGTTTGCCCAGCATCGAAGATGGCGGCTGCCTGATGGCCGCCGGCCCGCGTCTCTACAAGGCGCTGGCGCAGCAGTTGAAGGCGAGCGTTTAACGCCTCGGGTGCCACGCCCGAAGGGCTCCAGAGGCCCTCGAGATGAAGCCCCTGAACAGAGACACCCCGCCGGTTTTGCCGGCGGGGTGTCTCTGTTTCCGGCCCACGTTTCCGGCTTACGTTTCCAACTCATGGTGCTGAATCGCATCCCAGCGCTGAGCGCGGCGCCGGGGCACTCCGGCGCGTTCAGATACGCTTGCCCAGATTCACGAACAGCGTGCTGGTGCGCGCGTTGTCGGGATCGACGCTGGCGCCGAGCTGGGTATCGACGCCCCAGAGCGTGGCCCGCGCCCCGAGGTCGACCTCGACATAGTCACGGTCGAAGGTGAGCTTGGGTACGCGATAGTCGCCCAGCTGCGGCAGACTCTGCAGAGTCGCCGCGACCCCCTCGCTCTCCTCGAATTCGTGGTTGTAGGTGAGCTGCAGGTAGGGGTTGAGCGTCGGCCCGTGGCGGCGGATCTGCCAGCCGACCCGGCCCACCAGCGAGTCGATGTCCTGGTCGGGATAGCTCAGCGAGGTCGAGGCCTGGCCCTCTTCGTCGTAGCCGTCGAGTTTGACCCGCTGCCAGGTCACACCGGCGATCGGCCCGGTGCGCACGTCGCCCTCGGGAATCGCGAAGGCGCGTAACTCGTAGCCGGCGTTGAGCGCGGCGGTCAGGTTGCTGCCCTCCGGGGAGCCGCGGTGGTGGCGGGTCGCGCTGCCCAGTTGCACTTCGCGGTCGATATCGTAGTCGAGCCAGCTGTAGCTTAACTGGGCATTGGCCCAGGCGCTCTCGGCATACCAGCCGGAGAAGAGCCCGACGGTGGTGTCCTTGCGCTGGAAGTCGCCGCGGCCGTCGCCGAAGTCGGCATCCTGATCGCCGTAGCCGACGAACCCGCCCAGCACCAGTCCGTCCCGATACCAGTCCACCCCGAACAGCCCCGCCGGCATGCTGGCGTCATACAGATCGCCGGAGTCGAGCTGCTGATGCTCGGCACGCAGATCGCCCCACCAGCGCAGGCCGTTGGCCAGCGGTACCGCGTTGAGATGCTCGGCTACCCGGTTGGCCCGCGAGCGCCCGCCGAGGAGCGCCGAATGGGTCAGCAACTGCTGCTGCTGCGGTGCCTCGAGCAGCGAGATCACGTACTCGCCGATGATCCGGTGGGTGGCGGTGGTGGGGTGGACGTCATCGGCGAACACATAGCTTTGGTCGGCGCCGGGGGCGACCAGGGTATCGGGCGTGCACAGCGGCAGCGTCTGGGTACAGGTGCGGTCGGTGACATTGGTGAAGCCGTAGGCGGCGGGTTCGGCGACCACCTCCTGCAGCAGGCCGAAGGTATCCACCGGGATCACCTCGGCGCCGCTGGCCGCGACCGCGGCGTAGAGCGCGCTGTTGTACTGGCTGGCCAGCGCGGTGGCGCCGGCGCTGGTGGCGGGATCGCCGTTGAAGCGTGGCGTCAGGCCGAAGTCGGGGATGTTGAACAGCAGCACATGGCGAGCGCCGGCATCTTCAAGCGTGGCGAGAATGCCTGCGGTGCCGGTGACCGCTGTGGTGATGGTGCTCTGGGCGTCGGCGCCGCCGGCCACCGCGAACAGGTCGTTGGCTCCACCCCATACGGCATAGAGGGTATCGCCATCGGCCACACCGCCGGTGCTGGAGAGATAGGTCGCGACCTGCTCGCCGAGGGCGGGTGCCGCGCCGAACGGGGTCGCCGCCGGGGTGGTCACCCGGGCGCCACCGGCGGCGTAGTCGTTGCCGC